>NZ_JBBAKG010000016.1:45367-85489 GCF_040403615.1 Haliscomenobacter sp.
CCGTCACCCCAGCTACCAAATCCAGCCTCACCGCCAGTACCTCATCGCTGATGTATTGCCCGTACTGAGCTACTGCTACTTCCACCGCCGGGTGTTTCTCCAGGTCAATCTGGATACGGTCGGTTACGTTGAAGTCGCGGGTTTTGCGGATGTTCTGGATGCGGTTGACCAATTCGCGGGCCATCCCTTCGGCCTCCAGTTCGGGCGTGAGGGTGATGTCGAGTGCCACGGTGAGCAGGCCATCGCTGGCTACCAACCAGCCGGGGATGTCCTCGGCGGCGATTTCAAAGTCTTCCAGGTTCAGGTCAAAGCTGCTGCCATTGACGTTGAGGATGTATTCATTTGTTTTTTCGATGGCACTGATCTCGGCCTGGCTGAGCTGGCCGATGATTTCCTGCGCGGCCTTCATGTGTGGCCCCAGGCGTTTGCCGAGGGTTTTGAAGTTGGGTTTGATGCGCTTTTTGAGCAAGCCCGAATCGTCGGTCAAGTATTCAACTTCCTTGACGTTTACTTCTGATTCGATCAGGGCTTTGACGCCGTCTACCAGTTCGATGAAATCCTCATTCAACACGGGCAACAAGACCTTTTGCAGCGGCTGACGTACCCTGATTTTCTCCTTTTTGCGCAGCGAAAGCACCAGGGAGGAAATTCGTTGCGCATAATCCATCTTTTGCTCCAGTTGCTTGTCGATCAAGTCAGAGCTGGATTCTTCGATCAAGGTCAAGTGCACCGATTCGTGAGGTTCATGGCGGGTTACCTTGTTCAGGTTTTTGTACAACCATTCCGCAAAGAATGGCGCAACAGGAGCCATCAATTTGGACAAAGTAATCAAGCACTCGTACAAAGTCTGGTAAGCCGAAATTTTATCGTCGGTGTAATCTCCCTTCCAGAAGCGGCGACGGCAGAGGCGCACGTACCAGTTGCTCAGGTTTTCATCCACAAACTGCATGATCTTGCGGGTAGCGTTGGTGGATTCGTAGTTGGCGTAATCGGCATCTACTTCGTTCACCAAAGAGTGCAACGCGGAGAGCACCCAACGGTCAATTTCGGGACGTTTCCACATCGGGATATCCGCTTCAATGTAGCGGAACTTGTCGATGTTGGCGTACAGCGCAAAGAAGGAGTAGGTATTGTAGAGTGTGCCAAAGAGCTTGCGCTGCGTTTCTTCGATGCCCGCCAGGTCAAAGCGCAGGTTGTCCCACACCTGGGCGTTGGAGATCATGTACCAACGGGTAGCGTCGGCACCGTATTTGGCTACAGTTTCAAAAGGATCCGCCGCGTTGCCGAGGCGCTTGGACATCTTTTGGCCGTTTTTGTCCAGTACCAAACCGTTCGAAACCACGTTTTTGAACGCCACACTGTCGAATACCATCACGGCGATGGCGTGGAGCGTATAAAACCAGCCCCGCGTTTGGTCAACGCCTTCGGCGATGAAGTCAGCAGGGTAGCGGAATTTGAATTCTTCTACATTTTCAAAAGGGTAATGCCACTGTGCATAAGGCATTGAACCCGAATCGAACCACACGTCGATCAGGTCGAGCTCACGGTACAATGGCTCACCGTTGTCGGTTACCAATACGATCTCATCAATGTAGGGGCGGTGCAAGTCTTTGGGTACCTCCTGGGTTTTGCCCAGAACTGCATTTGCTTTTACAATTTCGTCTTGCAACTCCTTTACCGAACCAATGCACTTTTCCTGGGTGCCATCCTTGCTGCGCCAGATGGGCAGCGGGATGCCCCAGTAGCGGGAGCGGGAAAGGTTCCAGTCTTGGAGGTTTTCCAGCCATTTGCCAAAGCGGCCTTCACCGGTTGCGGCGGGTTTCCAGTTGATGGTCTGGTTCAGTTCAAACATGCGCTCCTTCATGGAAGACGCCTTGACAAACCAACTATCGAGTGGATAGTACAACACGGGGCGGTCAGTGCGCCAGCAGTGTGGATAAGAGTGGACGTATTTTTCGGAACCGAAAAGTTTGTTTTCTTCCTTCAGCTTGATCACGATGTCGACGTCTACAGGCCGTTCTTCTACCTGACCGTAGTCTTTGACGTAGCGGCCAGCAAAATCGGTCACTTCGGCCACGAAGCGGCCCCGTTTGTCTACCAGCGGCATGGGGTTGCCTGCCTCATCTTTGACCATCAGCGGTACAATGCCGTACTGTTTGGCCACCCGGAAGTCGTCGGCACCAAAAGTAGGTGCAATGTGTACGATGCCCGTACCATCTTCGGTGCTGACAAAATCGCCCAAAAGCGCCTTGAAGGCTGGCCCGTCGGGCTTCACGTAAGGCAACAGTTGCTCGTATTCGATCCCTTCCAGTTCGCTGCCTTTCATTTCGGCTACGATCTCGATGTAGGGGATGGGCTTGTTGCCTGGCTTGACGTCTTCGGGTTTGAGGTCAGGGTTTTGCTCAGAAAAGTATTGGCTGAAGCGGTCTTTGGCCAAAATCACAACCATGGGTGCGCCCGTGTAGCGGTTGAAACTGCGCACTTTGACGTAGGTGATGTCTTTACCCAGGGCTACCGCCGTATTGGAAGGCAGCGTCCAGGGCGTGGTGGTCCAGGCCAGGAAGTACTCGTGGTCGCTGTCCACAATTTTGAACATGGCGATCGCCGATGTATCGCTGATTTCGCGGTAAGCGTTGGGCTGGTTCAATTCATGAGAACTCAATCCTGTGCCCGCTGCCGGGGAGTAAGGCTGGATGGTATAGCCTTTGTACAGCAAGTCTTTGTTGTACAATTGCTGCAACAACCACCACACCGACTCGATGTAGTCGTTTTCGTAAGTGATGTACGGATTGTCGAGGTCGACCCAGTAGCCGATTTTGCGGGTGATGTCGTCCCAGCGGTCTTTGTACATCATCACCGTTTCGCGGCACTTGCGGTTGTAATCGTCTACCGAGATGGTTTTACCGATGTCTTCCTTGGTGATGCCCAATTCTTTCTCCACACTCAATTCGATTGGCAAACCGTGGGTATCCCAGCCGCCTTTGCGCTCTACGCGCTGGCCTTTCATGGTGTGGTAACGGCAAAAAATATCTTTAATGGCCCGCGCCATCACGTGGTGGATGCCGGGCATCCCGTTGGCGGAAGGAGGTCCTTCGTAAAATACGTAGCTGTTTTCTACATCGCGTTGTTCGATGCTTTTTTCAAAAATGTGCTCTTTTTCCCAAAATGCTAACACTTCACGATCAATGTCCGGTAAATTGAGCTGCTTGTATTCCTTGTACATGGCCAGTTGGAATTTTTTTTTCGAGGTGCAAATATAAGGGATTTTTGGAGAAATCGCCTTCGAAAAACCATCCCAACCTTACTTCAACCTTACCAGCGCCGTCCATACACTCAAATTTCCATTCTGAAGCCTGGTCCAAATTGGACGCACCCGACCATTGTACACACTGAGGTGATTGTAGTCGCCAAAGAAAATGGTTTTGGTGGGCAAAAACGGAGACTGACTGATTTTGGCGTTGACAAAAGTTTTGCCCCCATCTTTGGAATAAGCCAGGTACACGTCGGTATTGTCGTCGGTGTGGTTGCGGCGGTCGTAAAACACCACGTAGAGGTAACCGGTGACCGGATCTACGGCCAGCCAGGTGAAAAACTGTTGGTGGCCTGCGCCGTCGTTGTTGACGCGCGTTGGGGCGCTCCAGGAGTTGCCCCCATCGGTAGATTTGGCAATCCAGACATCGGTATCGTTGGTGCCATTGCGTTGATCGCACCAGTTGACGTAAATGGTGCCGCGATTGGGCCCATTGCTGAGGTCGGTTGCGGTGATGGGTAAGCCATTGGCGCGGAAAATGCCCGGGATGTCAAAAGTCCAACCGCCGGGCTGATCGGCTACAACTTTGTCGGTGGCCAACCAGGTTTTGCCTGCATCAAGTGAGCGGTCGAAGTAAATCTTGTTGGCGTAAGACCAGGCCACATAAATTTCACCTTTGGGGCCGATGGCGGGTACTGCGCCTTCGGTAGTGTTGTCGTCGTCGAGGCAATCGCCTTCCAGTTGACTGAGGTTGGCTTCGCTGCTCCAGGTTTTGCCGCCATCGTTGGAGCGGGCAAAAAGAATGCGGGATTTGTCTTTTGGGTCTTTGCTGTCGTACTTGTCGAATTCTGTCCAGGTCATCACGAGGCTATTGTCGCGCGGGTCTACGGCCAGCCAGTGCTTGTCTTGGTCTTTGGGGTGGTGCAAGCCCGCGTAGGTTCCCTGCGACCAGGTCACACCTTTATCGGTCGATTTCTGGATCACAATGCGATCCAGCCAGGTAGGGTCATTGCCTTGCGAGCCTTTGGGATCGGAGAGGTGCGCGTAATAGAAATCGCCTTTGTTGTCGGCCAATAGCATGGGGTCTCCATATACGCCATAGGGTGAGGTGAGGGTTTTCTTTTTCCAGGTGATGCCGCCATTGGAAGAGTAATAGACTTTATCGAGAATGGCTCCGGCCACCACAATATTGGAATCCACCGGAGAAATGGCAATGCTGGGTTCGCAAGGGCCTGTGGCAAAAGGACCCGCCGAGCTATCGATGCGAATATTGGGGAAATTGGCGAAAATCTCGGGGTTGCTGACCGGGACAACGGGCGTTTGACGTTGGCAACTGAAAAACGCGAAACCGCTAATAAGGCTAAACAGCGCAATTAATCTGGGCATGGTACTAAACTTTGAGGCCAAGTTATTCATATTCTGTTAAAAATAAAATTACGTTGAAATACAATTCAATTTATTGTTTTTTACATCCAGAATTAAAGAAAATGTTTTTAAATTTGACCCAAAACCCATCACCATGCTGAAAGCCTCCACATTCCAGTTCATCAAGGATTTGAAAGCCAACAACAACAAAGAGTGGTTTGATACCAACCGCAAAATCTACCAAATCGCCAAGGATGATTTTTTAACCCAGGTACAAGCCCTGATTACGGGACTGGAAGGTTTTGACCCGGAAATTTCCATTGCCAAGCTCGATCCCAAAAAATGCATCTTCCGCATCAACCGGGATACGCGCTTTTCGACGGACAAATCGCCTTACAAAACCAATATGGGCGCCTGGTTCAGTGCAGGGGCCAAAGGCGTACAAAAAGCCGGGTATTATTTTCATGTTGAAGATGGCGGGTGTTTTTTAGCGGGAGGCCTGTACATGCCTGAAACAGAAGCCCTGAAAAAAATCCGCCAGGAAATTCACTACAACCACAAAGACCTGTTGGCCATTCTGAATGAAAAAAGTTTCAAGCAGTTTTTTCCAAAAGCCCTGGACACTGAAAATATGCTTAAAAAAGCACCGCAGGGATATAAGGAAGACAATCCAGCGATTGACTTGTTGAAATTGAAGAGCTTTACGGCATCACATTCTTTTGGAGAAGAGAAATTGTTGGATGCAGGTTTTGATGCATTTGCAAAAGAGGTTTTTGCCTCCATGTATCCTTTGATTAAATTTTTGAATCAGTCTTTTGATTGAGCGAACTTGCGCAATAAGTAAATGCAGGAAAAGGCAGACCGCGCCATGCTCCTGCTGATGCTAAAATTTGAATATCTTTGTTTTTATGAAGAAGGAGTTCAATATTACGGGCGCTTGTTATCCTCACTTGTATTACATGATGGATACACGTGCTAAAATGGCGGCCATCATAGACATGGTGGAGCGGGGAAAGTATTTCATCATCAATCGACCTCGTCAATATGGGAAAACAACAGTGCTATTTGGTCTCAACGATACATTGAACAAAGAAGCAGATTATCTGCCTCTTGAAATGAATTTTCAAGTCACAAAAACTCAACATGGCCTTCCATGTTCTTCTTCTCCAAAACCTCAATACCCCGTTGCCTCAACCCTTTTGCCACTGCTTTGGCAACATGCTCATCCAGATAAAAACTAATTCGATCCATCCACTATACGCTTAATTTTTGAAGGCATACTTCTGCGCAATTCGTCAACCAATAGCTCTTCTTGAGCCCAAATCTGTTGGAGAGATACCCGATTGTGGTAGTAATAAGCCAGCGCAGCAAAAATATCGGCCAGCTCTAGATCGTAAGCTGCGGCGATCTCGTCAGCATCCATTTTTAAAAGATCATACCATTGGACAATGTCCTTCACTCGGATGCGCCGATGGGCAATATGAGGTTGTCCGCCCAAAATGCCTTCGTCAGCGACTATTCTGTTACCAATGGATAATGTGGCAGTTGACATCTTTTTAATTTTAGGCAATTTATTTTTTTTTTTGCAAATGTTCAGCGTAGATTCCGCTAAAATCTGTTTCTATGACCACCAGCGTTACCATCCAAACCATTTACCACTGCTCCCTGGAGCGGGCCTTCAAAGCGCCTATGCTTTGTGATGTGTCTAAAGTGCACACGGGCTTTGGTATCATGCCTAGAGTAACCCACTGCACAGAGGATGAAAACTGGGGTCAACTTGGCAGTAGCAAAAGAGTATTTGTAGCGCCCTCCATCTCCCAGGCTGGTGGCGAAGCCTCTATCGACCGGGTCATTGAGCGCATTGAAAACCAATACTGGAAAATCGAGGTGAGCGAGTTCAAAGCCTGGATGTTGGGCTTTTCCAAATTTGTCGGGGAATGGAAAACGACTGAATTGAAACCAAACGAGATTCTGATCGAATACACCTACACGATGCACGCTGAGGTCGCTTTGCTTTATCCGCTGAATTGGTTGTTTACCAAAACGTTTTGGCGGATTTATATGCAGCAGGTACTGGAAAATGTGCGGGTGCTGGCGGAAGGGGAGGAACGGTTTTTGTAGGCGTGAAGGGGATTGTGCTCCTCCATGTTGTTTTACAGCTCTCCTTTTTCTCCATCAATCCAACGTTCTAACATTACTCTTTCAGATGGTAACTGGTGCGTGCCTCCTGCCAAGATGTCCAGAAATTTATCCCAAAGATTTTTTTCTCCTTTAAATTCTTTTTTAAAATTTATCAGTGCTTTGTAATAATCCTTTTGATACTCCATCGCTTCTTCATAAGTAAAATCCAATGGAATATGGTCTACAATAATTTGGGTAATTGCATTCAATTCTTCTGGGGTATACCGTTCAATCAATTGCAACAATACCCTGCATGAATCCACATGAGCAATGAGGGATTCTACAAGTGGCTTTTGAAGTGTTGCAAATTCTTTTTCCCACTTGGTATGAACCGCTTCTGGCAATAATGTCAATGCTGTATTTGTAGCATTTTTAGCATTGTCCTTTAGGGCAGTTAAGTTTACAGCCAGTTGATCCCACAGCTCCGAGGAATCGTTTTTCTCTTTTAGCAATATCTTTTCTTTTGCCGTAGTAAGGGTAGTATTAATTCCGCTTAATGCTTTATTCATTTCCTGTACGATCGCTTTCCACTGGATTGTTGTTTCTGGAGAGATGGTGGCTTCAATAATCAACAAACCATCTTTATTCACTTTATCCAGTTCGCTTTCGATTTGCAGCAATTCGGTATGGTCATTTTCCAGGGTGGCGGTGAATTTTTTTATGGACAGTAGTGCCCTTAATCCAGGGTTGTGGCTTTTGGTGCTGCGGTTTGCTGCTGCTATTTCCTCGTCCGTGGTTTTTAGGATGATTTGTTCTTCTGATGTGACCATCTTCAATCTTTTTTTCAATGATTTTACAAAGCAAAGGTTTGTCATTTAGCCACAATAAAAGTTACACAATCTGATAAATAAGTTGTAAGATTCCTACATCAGAGCATGCTCTTACCTGGGTCAACGTGTGAATCATGTAATTCTTATGCTGAATTGTATAAGGTTTCAGGCGCTAAAAGATCTCACCTTTGTGCTGTTGTGAAATTTTAAGCGGCACCAAAGATTTTTACCTGCTCTTTATGCCACTTTCACTTTTTATAGAACCAAAAAAAATGAAAACACATAAGAACTTAGGCATTTGGATGGATCATTCTACTGCCCTTTTTATTGATTTAAAAGCGGAGAAAAATGATCATTCCATATCATCAGCGTTTACTTTTAACACCAAAGAAGAAGCTTTGAAAAGAAGTGAAAGTATCATGCACAACAAGGAACAGCAAATGCATGAAGCCTATTACAAGGAAATTGCAGCTGAGATTTTGAACTATGATAACGTGCTCTTATTTGGCCCGACAGATGCAAAATTAGAACTGCACAATTACTTGAATAAGGATTTGCACTTTAAGGACATAAAAATTTCTATTGAATCAGTAGATAAGATGACGGACAATGAAAAAGATGCTTTTGTGAAAAAGCATTTTGAAGGGATGGAGAATCAGTCATAAAATGTCGGTCTCTGAATAGAAAGCAACAAGGGAGTCACCAATTCATTCAATGGATTACCCTCATTGATGGGTAATGTTCACGGAAATGGTACTTCTAAACAGTCAGCTCCACCCCAAACCTAGCCTGGATTTCCTGTCTCAACTCAGCTACATCCAGCAGTTCTTTGTAACGCTCCAAACGATAGAATTCATTGAGCAGGGTGTCAATGATGATTGCTTTGGTATCTTCGGAGGCAAGTATTTCAGCATAGGGGATCACCAACCATAAAAAAATATCGCTTTTATATTTCCTTACGCTAGTCTGACTCTTTTCTGTTCTAGCTACCAATGTGATGTACAGGTTACAACTTGTCAAATCTTTTAACAAATCATTGATCCAGACTAAATCAATTTTTTGGTAGGATTTTTCGTCTACATTGCCGTTGACTAGAATCATTTTGTACTTTTTTTAGCAATTTATCCCTAAACACCACCTACTTCTTCATCGATAACCACCAATTCATCAATCATCTTTTGCATATCTGTTAAGCTGAGTTGTTGAAGCAACCATGCTTCGATCAGAAGTAGACTGATTTGTTCAGCTTCGTTGGTCAGCACCAAATCAATGACCAATTCCTCTACACGATCTTCACGTTCAGGCATTACGGCTTGATCCAGCCAGGCTTTAATGTCCACCTCAGCAACTGCCTCGGAGGGGTCAACCTGGATAATGCGTAAAGCTCGGTCTACTCCGGGGACATAAGCGGTAAACATCGGATTGCCGTCCATTCTTTTTTCATTCAAGAAAGGGCGAAAAGTGTACTGCTTGGCGCTGAGCAATTGCTCAAATAAGCGCTGCCAGCGGGCCTTTGCCAAGAGGTATACTCGGCGGTTTTCTAGAAAAGTGGCATAAAGTACTTGTCCCATTTTTACCCTATTAAATACCAGATAATGAAAAGCAACAAAAAAATGCCAAAGGCAGTTCCGCTCCAAATTTCAATGTCGACTCGTTCATGCTTTGTTTTGCGATTCAAGAACGATATGTCACTTGGAGCATTTTCCCCGTCTTGCACGTTTTCAATGAAGCGTTGAGCTTGTTTGAACTGTTTTTCCCTATCTTTTAGTTCCTTTTTGCTCAGCTTCGATTTTAACAACTCTAATAATCTTAGTCCATCTTTTTTGCTAAGTGGCTCATCTTGCGCCCAAGTTACTGACTCTTCCAGGTTTTCCCCTTGGGCTTGAATTCTTCCACGGTGAGGTTTAGTCATAAGCGTTTTTAATAAGGCAATTTAGAAATTTATTTTATTGAACACAATAGCTATTAGCCATAGTTCCACTTTGATGCGTGAAGTTTGTTTTTCTTCAGCATTTCCTTAGTTTTGTTCAACGTCAAATGCAACACAAATCTGCTAATTTAAATTTTAAATTGCAAATTTATTTTACAAATATTTTCTAAAATGGTTGATGAAGGTTTTGCCGAACGCCTCAAAATACTGGCCAAAAGGTTAGATTTGAAACAGCACAACATCTACAAAGACATGGGCACCAGTTCTGCCCGGGTCAGCAATGTATTTAACTCGGCCAACAACCCCAGCTATGAATTTCTGCAAAGCTTTCTTAGTGCCTATCCCAATGTCAATGCCAATTGGTTGCTTTTGGGGAAAGGCGAGATGTTGTTCAACGACAATGAATTACGGGAACCCGATGAAAGAAAATGGTCTACCCCTGATTTGCGCAAGAGAATCGAGCGGGTTGAGGATTTTTTGAAGGGGAAATTTGAGGATTTTGAGTAGGTGGCTTTGCTACAGCCGCAGATTTTTGAAAAAAAGGCTGATACCCAGCCAGAGTACCCCACAGCAAACCGCTCGAAAATCCCATAATAGTAGCTGAGAAATCCTCCTCTGGAATCGCTTCCAAAGCTTCCGTTTAACATTGCCTTCATTCTTGGCATTGCGTGCCGAACGAAGGTTTAGTTGTTAGCACCAGTTTTTCTTATGTATCAGTTGATACTTTGTCCCATTCGTCAGCGTAAATAGTTACCCAATTTATTGCATAATGTCTTTCCATAATCATACTCAAATCCAAACTTGCAGGCATTGGTTGATTATTTAAGTTAGCGTTTCTTGTCGCCCAATGTAGTCTATAAATCAAGTCTAATGCGTCAAGTATTTCTGTTGTCGGTCTAACAATTGCAGTTTTAATAAATTCACTTGGGTCAGTAAGAAATTTAGGAAGTCGTGATACAATTTCTGGTATCTCAACCTGTTCTGTCGGCAATTCTAATTTGTCAACTTTGTTGATTGTCCAAAGTAATAACCATACTCCTTCTGAACGCCAAGAAATATTTGCAGTTTCTTGGTCTGTAAGTTCTTCTTTTTGAAATAGCACTTTCTCGTCTGGCGAAACTTTGTCCCAAAGTGAATTTGTTTTTAGAAAGTCAATAACGTTATCTCTTTCGTCAGGAACTTCGGAAAAGTATACTAAATAAACCAAAACTAAAATTCGTTCTGCAATTTCTTGGGCTGTTCTGATTTTTACTTCACTCTCTTCTTCGATTAATGGTAAGTGGTCTATGAATGGAATATTCAAAGATTTCAAGTGTTTTTCAGTTTGCTTTTTTCTCTGTTCAGCCGTTTTTGGATTATTTCCATTGTCGGGCTTTTTAAAAATGTCAAATATTCCCATTGTTCTATTGGTGTCGTTTTAAAATTGGTGCTCACGAGCAGGGATTTGTGCAGGTGTGGAATTAGTATTCCGTCCGCCCACAACCGCTGCTGATTGAAAATATGAAGTTGAAGTTAAGAACTAAACCCAAAGTTGTTTGTCCAGCCCGAACTGAAGATTGGCTTTTACTGCTGCTGATTGTACTTCCGTTCAGCCCCACTTTTGGCAATACCCATGTTGGGCGTTCGTGCTTCGAATTATACGTTTTTTGTCAGCCTATTTGTTGTCCAATAAACAGAAGTGTCTTTGTCATTGGTATAACGAGATGGATTTCCCTCATGCCATAATTTTGGTCAAAAGGTTCTTTAAATTTAATTCCATTTAAGTTGTCTTTTATGTAATTCCATATAGACTGAAGATCATCTACTTCAAGATAAAACTCCATTTCTCCGATTTCTTTGCCTGCTCTTAAAATGTGAATTGTCAGATTGTCTTTTTGTAAAATGACGTATGTTTTGTCGTCACGAATAATTTCAAATCTAAGCAAGTCAATAAAAAATGATACGGTCTTGACAATGTCAATCGAAGGTATCATTGGACTCAAATGTTTTGCTTTGTACATAATTGAGTTTTTTTCAGCGAATAAGTTTCTTTTAAATTGACAATGTCTTGTGTCCTTTTGTAAAAAACACGCGACGTCAAACAGCATGACCGCCAACGCGCTTCAGCTTTACGAAGTTCCGAAAAAGAATGAAGCGAAGCGAGCATTTCATTTCAGCACTTGTCTAAATTTGGGGGTGAAGGCGAAAACGAGGCCATTTTAACCCAAATAAGGCACGAAAAGCGGAGCTTTGAAGTGAGTTTGTAATTTTTAAAAATAAGTGCTCATTTTGCCAAAAATATCAGATAAGGCACTTAAAACTAGGTATCGTGTTTGTTCCTTTCTGGCTCGCATCAACGGTACTTAATTATTGGGCATTTACCGCTACTCTATCAAGCCATGCCCCATTTCCCACGATTGAGGATTTTCTTTAGCAAAAACAGGAAATTATTCTGTTATACAAAAAAAAGCAAAAAAAAACGATGCTCTGTTTAGATTTTGCCCAACTTTCTTTGTCTTTTACATCAACAAAGAGACATTTGTGCAAAAGCCCATGATTTTTTATTTACTTCAAGTCTATTTTATCAAGTCAATGCCAAAACCTGCCAAAAATGACATCCAAACTTTACGCTTTTTCACTTGCCTTGATAGGTTTAGCCTGGTTTGCCTTAATGCCTAAAGTGCTTAACCCAAAGGGTACACCAACTACTGCCACCGAATTTCGCCTCGTCCAGGACGAAGCCCTTGGTACAATATCCGTTTTTACGGCCAAAGGCAAAACGCCTGTTTTGACCCAAAATGCCAAAGCCGATTTTCGACCTTTTTTACATCCCATTGTCGCTCCAGATGGCAATGGCGTTCTGACCGAATACAGTCCCGGCCACCACAAACACCAAACTGGTATTTATTGGGGTTTCACCCGGGTCAACGGGAGGGATTATTTTCACCACCCCGAAGGAGATTATTGGCGCCGGGTTTCGGCTACGGTCATCAAAGCGAAGGGCCCGGAGGTGAAATGGGAAACCGTGTATGACCTGCTCGATGAAAAGGGCAATACCGTACTGACCGAAACCCAAACCTGGACCATGCGGGAGCAGGACGGCAAGTACCTTCTGGATCTGGAATGGGCGGGCGAAGCCCAAACCGACGTAACCATCGGCAAGTACGATTATGGAGGCCTGTTTGTGCGCATGCCCTGGAAAGAAGGCATCAAAGGTGAAGTGATCAATGCGGCGCGGCAACGCAACGAAAAAGCCGAAGGTCAACGTGCTGGCTGGGTCGATGTAGGCATGCAAATTGAAGGGCGGAACGACTGGGCGCACATCGCGATTTTGGAACACCCTGAAAACAAAGGTTTCCCCCAGAACTGGCGGGTAGACGGGCAATTGGGCATCGGCCCGGCCCGGGCTCGTACAGCCGATTGGCAAATCCCCAAAGGTAAGGTGGAAGTCATCAAATACGAACTTGTTGTGTACACTGGCACCCTCAATGATGTGAAAATGAACAGCATCTGGAGTGCCTACAGCGGCCAGGATATGATGTATTCGCTGTGGGGCATTGCGCAAGCCGAAGGCCGAGACGCCAAGTTTTTGAGCCCCGAAGAAGCCGTTAAGGCGATGACGCTCAAAGAAGGGTTTAAAGTAAATACCTGGGCTTCCGAACCGATGATGACCCAGCCGATGGCTTTTTGCTGGGACGACCGTGGCCGACTCTGGGTGGCGGAAAACTGCGACTACGAATCGCGTGGCTATGGCTTTTCCAAAGCTGGTAATAGCCGCATTTTGATTCTGGAAGACACCGATCACGATGGAGTAGCCGATTCCAAAAAAGTATTTTTAGAAGGCATTGCCTTTCCAGCCGCCATCGCGGTGGGCTTTGATGGCCTGTTTTTGGGCGCACCACCCAACCTGCTTTTTGTACCCGACAAAAACCACGACGATGTAGCCGATATGGACAACATTGAAGTACGCCTGACGGGTTGGGGCATCCGCGATCGGCATGAGACCTTGAACAGTTTACATTGGGGTCCCGATGGCTGGTTGTATGGTTGTCAGGGCTTTGCTACGCCTTCCAAAGTGCGCAAACCGACCGGCAAAGGCCGGATTTACAAGCACAACGACCCTTTTCCTGAAGACATCCTCAATGGGGAGGGAGTTGACATCAATGGTGGAGTATGGCGCTACCATCCGACTAAGGACAAATTTGAAGTTGTCGCCCACGGCTTCAGCAATCCCTGGGGAATTGATTACGACGCCAAGGGGCAATTGTTCATCAGCGCCTGCGTCATCCCGCACATGTGGCACATCATACCCGGTGGGGTTTACCATCGCCAGGGTGGGCAGCATTTCAATCCTTATTTGTACAGCGACATTCGCACCATTGCGGAGCACAGCCACCGTTCGGCGCATGGGGGCGCCAGGGTGTATCAGTCCGATGCTTTTCCAGCAGAACATCGGGGGCGAATTTTTATGGCCAACATTCACGAACACGCCGTTTTGTCGGATATTTTGGAACCCAAAGGCTCAGGTTTTGTGGCCAAACACGGCGACGACCTGCTCCTGGCCAACAATGCGCAATGGGTAGGCTTCAGCATGGAAGTTGGCCCCGATGGTGGCGTGTACGTGCTGGACTGGCACGATGCCGATATTTGTGGCAAAGAGGTATTGAATGGGGAAACCGGGCGGGTGTTCCGAATCATGCCGGCTACTTCATTGGCCCAAAACTGGGAAGGCCGCTACAGTGATTTGTCCAAATTGTCGGATGTGCAACTGGTCGAATTGCAAAAAAGCCCCAGCGATTGGCATTCCCGCCGGGCCAGATTGATTTTGCAGGGCCGGGCGAGCAAAATGGCTTTGGACAAAACTGCCGTTGCCAACTTGCAAAGCATTTTTCAAAGCCAGGCCAATCCAGACTACCGGCTCCGTGCCCTATGGAGCTTGCACACTACTGGCAACCTGACTGCAAGCGCTCTACTCAGCTCACTCAACGATGCCGATCTGTACATTCGCGCCTGGTCGATTCAGCTGTTGTGTGAAGACAAAACACCCTCCGCTGCGGCCTTGGACAAGTTTGTAGCCCTGGCTAAGGCAGACCCTTCCCCCGTGGTCAGGCTCTACCTGGCTTCGGCCATGCAGCGCCTCGACAACGAATCCGCCTGGAAAATTACTGAACAATTGGTCAAACACGGTGAAGACCAGGCCGACCACAACGTGCCCAAAATGATCTGGTTTGGCCTGGAACCACTGGTAAAAGCCAATCCCAATCGGGCGCTGGCACTGGCTGCACAATCCGAAATCCCCCTGATCTCCCGGTACATAGCCCGGCGCATCGTGGATGCCAATACACCCGAGGTGTTGATCAGTGCCCTGGAAAAGAACCCCAAGCAGAGATTGACCCTGTTGGAAGGCATGCGCGACGGCCTAGATGGTAGAACCGACTTGAAAGCGCCCAACAATTGGGCAGCGCTGTACGCCAAATTGCGGCAGGTCAAAGGCCCCACCCAAGACCTGGCCATGCAAATTGCCCAACGTTTTGGCGATACCGAGGCCAGCCAAAAGGCCTTGATTACCCTCAAAAATAAAAATGCACCGCTTGCGCAGCGGCAGCAGGCCTTACAACTCATCGCCGCGCGCAAACGGCCTGAATTGTTGCCGGAAATCCCCACACTGCTCAATGAAACAGGCTTGCGGCTGGACGTGATTCAAGCCATTGCGGATTACGATCAGGAATCCCTGGCTAAATTGCTGATCAGCAAATACCCGGATTTCAATGCTGCCGAAAAACAGCAGGCCATTCAAACCCTTTCTTCGCGGCCCCGGTACGGCTGGCAACTGACCCAGGCCTTGAAAGACGAGACCATTCCCAAGCGGGATGTGCCCCCCTATGCTGCCCGGCAATTGTTGCGGGTAGTGGGCAGCGGGTTCATCGAGGTATGGGGCCCGATTGAGCAGGAACCTTCGCTGGAAAAGGCTTATTCGAAATACCAGCGCATGATCACCGAAAAGGCGCTACTTTCGGCCAATGCCGCCAAGGGTGAGCTGCTTTTTCAAGCAGTTTGTGGGTCTTGTCATAAAATGTATGGCAAAGGCGGCAACATCGGCCCCGACTTGACGGGTTCGAACCGCGCCAACCTGGACTACCTCCTGTTCAACGTCCTGAATCCAAGCGGAGAAATCCAGGATGATTACAAATTGGTCGTGCTGACTACCCGAGATGGACGGACGTATTCGGGCAACGTGGTTTCTGAAAATGAACGCCAATTGACCTTCCGTACCGTAGGACTGGAGGCTGTGGTGCTCGACAAATCGTCGATTCAATCCCGAGAAGTGATGCCGACTTCGCTGATGCCGGTGGGGCTGTTTGATCCGCTTGCAGAGGCAGAGGTGCTGGATTTGGTGAAATTTTTGCGGACGACGGAACCGATGAAAGCAGTGAAGAAATAAATGCGGGTAGTTATTTCTTTCTAGTTCATGAGCGTTATATTTGATTACATCATCATCAACATTCAATCCTTATTCAATGAAAAAAATCAATCTCTGCATCATTTTGGCCACAGCAATATTACTTGGCTGCGAGCCCAAAACCAATCCAAAACCAGATATGAACATATCATTGGCACAGTGGTCCTTACACAAAAGCTTCTTTGGTGACGCCTTGAATGGCGACTGGGGAGCCTTTGAAAGACTTTTAAAACAAAATCCAGATTCCCTGCTGCAAGGAAAACTCAATCCTGACGATTTTCCCAAAATAGCAGCTGGCTATGGCGTAAACACCATTGAGCTGGTCAATACCTTTTACTTCTCAAAAGCCAAAGACATGGCCTATTGGGAGGGTTTCAAAAAGAAATGTGATGAAGCCGGCGTCAAAGTGGGGCTGATCATGTGCGATGCCTTGGGCGACTTGGGCAATGCAGACTCAGTAGCCAGGCAAAAAGCGGTAGAAAACCATTACGATTGGGTGAAAATAGCCAAGTATTTGGGAGCTCCCACCATCAGAGTAAATGCGGCGGGAACCGGAACACCAGAAGAAGTTGCTAAAAACGCTGCCGATGGTCTTAAAAAACTGGGCGAGTATGGCGCAAAAGAAGGAATAAACGTGGTGGTTGAAAACCATGGCGGATATTCCTCTGACGGCTCATGGTTGGCTGGCGTAATGAAAACGGTAAACCTGGAGAACGTAGGAACATTACCCGATTTTGGCAATTTCTGCCTTGAAAGAGGCCCTGACGGATGCTTGAAAGAATACGACCGCTACAAAGGCATCGCCGAACTGATGCCCTACGCTAAAGGGGTAAGCGCCAAAACCCACGTTTTTGACAAGGATGGGAACGAAGCAGAAATGGATTATGCCCGAATCCTGAAAATTGTAAAAGACGCTGGCTTTAAAGGCAATATCGGTATTGAGTTTGAAGGCACCGAGGTATCAGAAGACGAAGGCATAAAAGCTACCAAGGCTTTGATTGAGAAGATTTTGAAGTGAGTTTGTAGTGGTGAATTTATACAACGGTCGAGGCTTTGTGCAGACAGGGCATTGTTGTTTGACAATCCCATAATAAATAAGTAATCCTCCAATAGGATTGCTACCGAAAGTTGCGTTCAACAGAGCCTTCATTCTTGGCATTGCATGCCGAACGAAGGCTCTGTTGTTAGTTGCCGTTTTTCATCTGTGAATTACTCCCAGTTAATTTTGTTCGTCTGTCCATTCACTTCTTTACTTCTTTGCCAAGCGGAATAGCCTAATAAACCCAATGCTATTCCCAAAAGAGGAAGAATGTCATATGGCGGTAAGCCTAAAATATATCGAATAGGAACTTGAACTACAATAGGGAAAAGTCCAAAAATAAGTGGAGTATATCTTTTCCAACCTGACCAGATTTTTGCTTTGATGCTAAATATTCCGACAATAATCATTCCTAAACCATTCAAAATGGAACCAATTGGAGCAAATGGAAGAGGGAACATCAAAACAAAAATATGGCAAATTGAACCAATTATTGGTATGAGTAAAAAATGACGTTTTGCCCAACCTGTTGGCTCACCGATTTTCCAAAGTGAGACATGGGCAAATAACATTAGAAAGGAAGACAAATGATAACCCCACCCTTCAATTAAACCCTCTTTGAAGTTGTCTATTTGATAGATAATTCCAAAAACTTGATGCATTTTTGGGTCAGCAACGATTTTCCCAAAAAACCAAAAAGGAATACCCATCGAAAGAATACCTGCTCCTGCAATCATGTAGCAAATTCCTGCCCGTTGTAAATTTTGAATTTTTGCTTCGTTTGTCATTTCCATTGTTTTATCAGGATATTTTTTGTCTATTGACAAATTGAACTGTTTTGTCTCGCTATCAATTGCCAAGATTGTTTATATCGTCTATAAATATTGGTATAAGCCCTTTTGCTCAACGGCTTGCCGTCAGGCGTGGTGGCTGTTGCATCAGGTACATCTTGTCCCATTACAATTGCAATATCTTGGTTGATGGTTATTTTATCGATAAGGTGTTCAATGTGTGGAGGTGTTCCTTGCATCGCTGCATTTCTTTTCTTCCACATTGCCAAAAGCTCCATAAGCCCCTTAAGGCCGTGAATTTTTTGATCTGGGTTCATTACCACATAGTCGGGCGAAACATATTGATGCATGAAGAGCGTATCCTGTGTATTCATAGCTATAACGCTAAGTTCTTCTATTTTGCGAACAGCAGCTTCATCGGCTTGCGTTTTACTATCAGTTTGGGCTTGGCTAATTGTAGCAATGCCTACAAAAAGCATAGAGATAAAAAACCTTTTCATACTATTTTGCATGCGTTGCCACGTTGGTTTGATTTTCAATTAGCGCACAAGGTGCGATGAAAAACAAATTGCAGCATAGTAAAAAAGCGACATTTCTCAATAGATTATCGCAGTGTTAAAGTCAAATGTTGTAGGAACGGTATTTGTAAATTGTTTAAAATCCCTTAATAAGTGCATTTGGTCAAAGTAGCCGACCGAATAAGTAATATTGCTCCAGGTTTGATTTGGTTCTTCTTTTTTTAACTTCATAGCCTGATTAAACTTCAAAATCCTTTGGTATATTTTGGGGCTTACCCCTGTTCTGGTCAGAAAATTCCTTTCAAATTGGCGGTTGCTCAAACAAGCATCAGAAGCTAATTTGTCCAAAGAATATTGGTACAATTGGGCTTGATTGATTACAAGGTCAATGGGTAGTTGTTTTAGCCTACAATTAGAGGCTTTAACCATCAAATACTTTTCACTGTAAAAAACCATTTCATCAATACCAATTGAATTGATTATTTGCTCATTTAATTCTTTGATAGGATTTCCCAAAACACCAATCGTTTCAATATGCCCTTTAGAAAACAGCGATAATGGAATACCAAATAAACGATGAAAGCCACCTGTTTGAAAAATGATTTTGAACATCAAATAATCATCTGGAACAAGCATATCCACTCTTTGGGTTTGCTGCCGAGTGATAATTGTCTCTGGCGATTGTGCAAATTTTCCGTCAATAAATACCGCAGGTTTATTTTTTGGATAGAAATAGATGGCTTCTTCAGGGGTTGGGGTATTAGACCGCGGGACTGAGCTCCCCTTTGACAAGTTCAAATACCAATACTCTTTTATGAATTGTTTTAGTGCAGGGTGTGGCGGTTTTTTGAGAAGCATTTATTTGGGTTGTCAAAATGAGTTCAAAGCAAATTGCCGATTTTACATGGTCGGTTCATAGCGGCCAAAGCGCTGCGACTTTGCGAAGTTCCGAAAAAGAATTGAGCGCAGCGAGGGTTTTTTTTCGGAATTTTGCAAAACCGCTGTTGTACGAAGGGCGACAGAAGGGAGAACTTTGTACAACTGTGGTGCAGCCGCACCGCGTTGTACAGAAGGCGAGCGCAGCGAGCCTTTTGTACAACGTTTTTGGGCTTGGCGAAGGTGGGGTTTAGAAAGTACTAAAGTTCAAATTTAGCACAAAAGCTAATAGAAACTACAAATGTTCAGCCTAGTACTAAAGCCCCACTTTTGCCAAACCCATGTTATGTGCCGGCATTTTCTACGCTTTGATGTTCCTTCATAAAATTGTCCGACCAAGACATTAACTGGTCTAATATTGGTTTTAAAGTCAAACCTTCGGTTGTCAAACTGTATTCAACGGTTATGGGTACAGTATTAAAAGTTTGGCGGTTCACAATTTTTATACTTTCAAGGTCTTTAAGTTCCTTAATGAGCATCTTGGGTGATATACCTGTTACTTCTCTCTCCAATTCTTTGAAGCGTTTTTTACCAAAATATAGTTTGGAAAGAATGTGGATTTTCCACTTTCCACCCAAAACCTGTAGGATAAATTGAAGTGATTCCAATTTATTTTCGCAATTATTCATTTATTTTTTAGTTTAAAATATTGATAATCAATTAAGTTACTAAAAGTATATTAGTTTACTTATGGGTAACTACTTGCAAAAGTATATCATAGGTTTTACATTTGCAACTTAATAATTAAAATAAATAAAAATGCTTAAAAATAAAACAATTCTAATCACTGGCGGTGGCTCAGGAATAGGGGAATCCCTTACCAAACAGTTATCAAAAACAAACAAAGTCATCATTTGTGGTCGCAATGAGGACAAACTTAAAAAAGTTGCAACTGAAAATGATAACGTTACTTACTTTGTTGTTGATGTTACAAATCCACTTGAAATTGATGGACTCTTTGAAAAGTTTTCTGCAAAAGGTATTGTTTTAGATGTTCTTTTTAACAATGCAGGGGTTGTAGAATTATGGGAAATAAATAACACTAAACTTTCTTCAAGTCAAATTTTTAGTAAAATCAATACCAACTTTACATGTGCTGTTTGTCTGGTTCAAAGGTTTTTCAGTCAGGCAAATGCAGGTGTTGAAAACTATATCATAAATATTACATCAGAAGTTGCAATAATGCCAATTCCACTTTTGCCATTATATTCTGCATCAAAATCGGGGTTAAGTGTTTTTACAAAAGCATTGCGATTGCAGTTGAAAAACACAAAATTCAAAGTTGTTGAAATTCTCCCACCTGCCGTGGAAACGAAAATGACTACGCAGGATTTAAACAATACCTCAAAACTTGTGAAACCTTATGTATTCGCAGAGAACGTAATAAAAAATATTAATAATGGCAAGTTAGAGTATGCACCTGGCTCAAACGCCTTTCAACTGAATTTAATAAGAAGATTTTTCCCAAAGGCTGGATTGAAACTCATTGATAAATTAAGTCGCAAACAATTAATTGTAAAATAGTATGAAATCACTAAAAAACATTTGGCTCTATATTTTGCCAATCTTGCTTTTAATAGCTGGGTCGCTTGATTTTTTTGGTATTGTACCCGTAAAAACAGAAATGGAATCTATGAATTTAGGCGGCTACAAAATGATAATTGTAGGCGTAATTGATTGGATTTTAGCAATAGGTATTTTAGTTAAAAAAACAAGACCCATAGCATTAGATGGTGTTTTATTTATTGCATTTGGTTCTTTTGTGGCACATATTGTAACTGATGCACCAACTAATACCTTACTTGTACCAATATTGCTTTTTGTAATGGCAATTACAAACCTTCATATCAACTACAAAATTAATTTTATTCCACGATGAAAACAGTCATAATCACAGGGGCAAATAAAGGGCTTGGATTCTACACAACCCTAAATATTGCAAAAAACAAAGATTACAGAATTATTATCGCAAGCCGAGACTCCGAAAAATCATTGAGGGCAATAGATGAAATTATTTCAAAAACTGGTAACCAAAATATTCAATTTATTCCATTAGATTTAGCTGATTTGAATTCTGTAAAACTATTTTCAGAGAAAATTAAAAATAATAATTTTAAAATTGATGGTTTAATAAACAATGCAGGTATTCAATACATAAGCCCTACGAAATTAACAAAACAGAATTATGAATTAACTTTCGGGGTAAATCATTTAGGCCATTTTTTGTTAACCAATTTGTTAGTTCCACAATTAAATCCTTTTTGCAGAATAGTAAATGTGGCAAGTTTTGTTCATCATCCAAATGCGAAAACAAGAATGAGGCCACCAAATTACACAAAGGCAATTGATTTGGCAATTGTAAACGATAATACCACAAAAGACTTCGTTCAAAAAGGTACTGAAAGATATAGCACATCAAAATTATGTAATGTACTTTTTACTTATAAGTTGGCTGATGTTTTGAAAGAAAAATCAATCAATGTTAATGCCTTTGACCCTGGAATGATGCCTGGCACAGGGTTGGCAGATGATTATAATGCAATTCAAAGATTTGCTTGGAAATATATTTTTCCTGTTTTTACATTATTCAAAAAAGGTGTTAATAGTCCTTCAACTTCTGGAAGTGATTTAGCAAACTTGATTTTGAATGATGACTTTAAAAATGTAACAGGTAAATATTTCGTACGCAACGTGATAGATGATTCCTCATCTGAAAGTAAAGACAAAGCCAAGCAAGATGACTTATGGAATACAAGTCTTGACTTATGTAAAACCTACATTAAAAATTAAATAAATTAATTATGAAAAAATTATTAAATCTAAAATTCATTGTATTGTCGGTTTTTATTTTGCTATCTTTTGTTTTAAAAGTAAGTGCACAAACAGACGATAAAGTAATAGGACAATATTGGTCGCCTGAAAAAAATGGTAAAATTGAAATTTATAAAGTAGCCAATAAGTATTTTGGTAAATTTGTATGGGGTAGTAATCCAAGAAAAGACACAAAAAATCCAAAAAAAGAATTACGAACAAGAGATGTTGTCGGAATGGTTTTTCTAACAAATTTTCTGTTTAAAGACAATGAATATGTTGATGGTCAAATCTACGACCCTGAAAGTGGCAAAACATACAGTTGTAAAATGTGGTTGGATAATGGAAACTTAAAGGTCAGAGGTTTTGTCGGGTTTTCATTTTTAGGAAGAACCGAAACATTTAGTAAAGTTCAGTAGCAATTTAAGTTTTTAGGATGTTCTGTCAGTCTTAGGGTGTTGCCTCTATGCTTGCACATAACGAACAGGGCTTTGTGCAGGTTGGATATTAGCATTCCGTCTGCCCGTAACTGCTGTTGACATTTGCAATATTGCTGATGTTTTGTTCATTAGCCAAATTTATAACGTCCTGCTGGAACTGAAGCTAAATAGTAGCACAAATGTTGAGGCTTATTCCGTCTGCCCAACTTGCACAAAACCCTTGTTAGCGGCTGGCTTATCTATTTGTGATGATGTTTACTTTTTTTATAATGCTCATTTAAAAGGTCAATGCCAAAGTCACCATCAAAATCACGCCAAACTATATGGATATGATTGGCATTGTGTGTAGTATTGTCAAACTCAATTAAAAATGTCTTCCCTTGTATTCTGTAATAATGCGGTACTCCTTTTATTAAGCCTCCTGCCCAACCAAATCTTAATTGATTAAAATCTTCTGATACAATTCGCTTCATTCTCATCTCTGCAATATTAGTTGGCATAGAAGAAAGATGGCAGACAATTAATTTGTTCAAAATATTTTTTTGTTGGGATGTCAATTCTTTTGCTAATATCCCAACTGGCGTAAGAGGTCCAACTTGAATGGCGTTTGTAGTTACTATGTCCCTAAAAGCATTTTTTTGAAAAACTGCCTTTTCTTTTTGTCCACTTGTAAGCATATTTATTAGTTCAAAGCCAATATCTTCTTCGTCTTTTATTATTCGCCTCCCTTTATTTTGCCCTGATTTTATTTCTGCTGGATAGACCCCAAAAAAGATTGGGGTGAATGCTAATTGATTATTAACTATTGTAAAATTAAGAGCAATATGATGTCCACTAAATTTCCAGCCCCAAATACTGTCTTTTCCTGGAGTGCCAAAAAATGCTAGAAAATGATTTTCCGGTATCCGATGTATCATATCAGGCTCTAACTCTTTTAAATAATACTCATTATTCATAATGTCTTGTGTCCTTGAAAAGCCTTTGTCACTTAAAAAACTCTTAAGTAAGGCATAAACATTTTTCTTTTGAGTGCTATCTAAGTCCTTTAAACAAACACCTCTTCTTTGGATTAAGCTAGGGGGAAGATAATTCCAATCATATCTGGACATATCATCAAAAGGGTAAACTGATTTTGCTTTTTGTGTACTGTCAAAAGAATTTATAACTGTCAATGCAGACGAAAAGTCCAAAGTATTATTCTGTGCAGTTAAAACAAAGGGAAGAAATAGAAGAAAATATATTATTCTCATTTGAAATTAATGTTTGTTTAAGCTTGCCGCTAACGAAAAAGGCTTTGTGCAGTTGGGGAATTAACCAACTGTCTGCCCGGAACTGAAGCTAAATTTATGACTAAAAGCCGAAGTTAACCAACAAAAGCCCGGCAGAATTACGTCCGCCGAAACCAAAGCCTGGATATGCACTGCCGATGATTGTTTCAATGTCCAGCCCCAATTGCACAAAACCTTTTGTTGTGCGTTCGGGCTTCTTGAAGGCTATCCCTTTTCCTCTAACTCTACAATCGTTTTCTTAGCACTTGCCAACCGTATCTTTTTGTTCTTCTCCGTCATTTTTGTTTTTATCCATTTTTCCAGGCGATGATGTAAAGGGATAAGTAATGATGCCAAAGCTACCAAAGCTAATAACATTAAAAACGGATTGTGATGTGTTACCCGTTCTAAAAAAGGATGTATGAGTAAGTTGATAAACTCAAACACAATTAATAAACCTAAAATGCCAAAAAAAGAAATCCACTTTTCGTTTACGATTATACTGCGGCTTAGCAGAAAAAAAAGAATGAGAAATGTAACAATGCCAATGGCTAAAAATATGTATTGAATGTTTTGTTTGCGTTGCTGCTTTACTTCTTCTTCTTTTGCGGCTTCCTCCATTTTACGCAACTGTTCTTTAAGCCCCATAGCCTCTATGTCAGACAATTTGTTTCGGTCAAAAACTAAATTATTAGTGATAAATTGAAGCCTGGAGTAATAATAAGCACTATCTAGTTTATTTGCTTTTTCAAATAAATCTCTTTTTATATTAGCTGCTCTTAATATCAAATCTTGATTTTGCTCTTTTTGTGCAATTAACCATATTTTTTCAGCTATATCGCTGGCAATTTTAATACTGTCTTTACTTTTAAGTATCCCATACTTAATTTCTAAAATACGAAATTTGCTGTTGTTTCCTTTAAAATTTTGTGCAATTACTTCTGCTTTTTTAAAATATACCATTGCAATTTCAGGCTCATTTTTATCTTCATATACAGAGGCAAGTCCTAATAGCGTTTGGTACTTTTTTAAATTAGTGTTTATCCTTTCGGCGGTTTGATTACTGAGTTGTGCGTAAAATAAAGCAGAATCAAGTTGCTTTTTTCTTTGATAAAAGCTAGCCATTCGTTGTTGGTATTGTACCAGCATATAATCGTATTTTGGAGAAGTTTTATCTGGTAAATTCTCCCCACCTTTTTTAATAAATTCAATTGCTTCTTTTTTTTTGCCCAACCTATAATATGCACTCGACAAATCAAAATAGATAGAACTGATTCTTCTTTTGTCGTTATACTTTTCTGCCAATGGTAGTGCTTTATAGAGGTATTCTATTTCTTCATTTGATTTTCCTTTTGTTTGGAAGTAGGTCGATATCCAATTATAGCTTATTGCAAGTAAACTATCGTTTTTTAACTGTGTTGCCTTTTTCTGCAGGTCGATACAAATTGCACTGTCTATAGCACCTACTTCTTCATTTTGTATATTTTCTAAATAGATAATGGTAGCAGTAAACCTCTCTAAGGGTTTTTTAATGGCAGCTAATTCGTCTTTTGTAATTACAGTTTTATTCATTTGTGCAAGGGCTGTTTGCATAGCTGCAATAAAGCAAAAGAGGATTATTATTTTTTTCATTATTTGAGTGATAACTATTATTTGTTTTCGAATTTGATTATGGTGTCAAACAGCCTGACGCACAACACGGAAATATGCGTACTTGTCGCGTCCGCATCGTAAAGATAAACTAGTAGCACGAAAGCTACAAGCATCTGGAATTTTTAATTTTATCGACTTGATAATGAATAGATTGCTTGTAGATAGACAGCTCCATGACTTTCGAAACAATACAAAATGCGAAGTACGCAATATTTGAAAACCGCATTCCAGACAATACAAAATGCGTACCCATGTCACAACTCTTTTGGTTTAGCACAAAAGTGCGTCGCCAGCAGTAGAACCTTGATGAATAGAAATTCCTAACGACCAATCATCTTCTGAATACTGTTTTTTGAAGCACTTTTGACACCATATGAAGCAGCATATTTTTTCCAATTATGGACTACATTTTGTACCTCGTCAATGATGTTACTTGCATTCTTTACGTTAAAATAAGTTGCCAATTTCATTAAGTGCATCCGGGTAGGTTTGGCACTTTCTCCCGCCACCATTGTGCTGTGCATACCATGTCCTGAATACGAAAACGTTAAATCATACGCAGGGGCTAATCGCCATTTGCCGGTGCCATCCATGAGAAAAGAAAAGTTTTTGCTGTGGTCGTCTCGGTTATGTGCAAAAACATTAAAAGCCGCCAAACGCAATACCTTTTCATAAGCCTTTACGTCTCTTTCCAATTTAAAGGCACAATCCATCAAATGCCCATAATCTAAGGTACTTAATCTAAAATTATCGTGCATTATACCTGCTGCCGAATGCAAATGCAGTCGCTTATTGCCCTGTCTATCAAAACGTTTTGTTCCAAAATAGGTGTTGCCAGATTTACTTTCAAAAAGTCGACACTCACTCATTTCGATCCCCGCGTCTATCGCCATTTTGTAATAAGCATATTCGATATTGGCTATATCCTTGCTATCAGAAGACGCAGGAAACTTGATGAGCCAATGCTCATAGGGAGGGGGCAATTCCTTTTCAGCACCAATAAGATGTTGTTTGCCAGGATTGTAGCCAACTAGAATTTTAGGACGAGCGCCACCCGATGACCCGCCCAATTTGAATATTTCATCCAATACATCCGTTGCCGTACCCGCAATGATCTGCTTGGTGGCTTTGGCAATTTCATCCAATTCAATCTTAAACAAATCCGCATTTTCAACAGCTATTTTGGGTCTATAAATCAGGGCACCCATGCCTTGACTGCCGATGTATGCCAATCTATCCAATGGCGATAGATCGGCAATGGAAATACCACGTGCTGCCAAGGCCCTATCCAACAGTAATTTACCCCAACCATCAGGCAATGAATCGGCAAACACGCCAAACAAACCCTCAAAAGGTAGTTCATTTGCCCTGTTAATGTCCGGATTCAATTTGAGTTTGATCGGCGAAATTTCTAAGCCCCTTTTCAGAAACTCCTGATAATATTTAAAATAGATCAATTTGTCATCACTTACCAATTCGCCCACCTCAATTTCTTCGGCATCAAACTGAATGGACACAAATATTTTTTTTATCTGCTCCATTATCTGCGTGTTTTATCGCTGAATAATTTTTCTATAGCTTGCAAATTTTCGATGGGTTTCAATACCGCATCAAAATCGTCGAGACGATTCAGTACATCAGCCAATAGCAGCAGCGATTCCAAGGAAATCTGCCCACTTGTTTCAAAGCGTTTGAGGCTACCCAATGAAACCCCAGAACGTTTGGCTAATTCACTCTGAGAGAAACCCGCTTGTTTTCTCAACACCTTATGCCGCTTGGCGATTTCACGCAAAGCATCAGACGGTTTTTTGCTTAATCCGAAGTTCATTGTATGGATGATATTTTAGCCGAAAATACGATTTTTAAATGGTTTTAGCTAAAATATTGGCTGTATTTTTGAGGTTATTTGTAAGTAGATGAGTAATCCTCCCTCTGGAATCGCTACCAAAGATTCCGTTCAACACGGCCTTCATTCTTGGCATTGCATGCCGAACGAAGGCTTAGTTCTTACACCCAAGCAGTGATCCTTCTTGAGTTACTCGTCCTTACAAACCATTATCAATACTGCGTTTTATCGTCTTTGTTGTGTCGGTCTTTGCGCTTGTTTGGCTTGTGAATGTGCTTACCCCTGTGGGTAGATCATTTGAGTACAATTTTCTCAATCGCTCTATCATATTTATAATTTACTATTTGTTCTTTCAAGATGAGTTCAATGGCCCGTTCAATTTCCTCAAATGGAACCACAAACCATTCCCTTGGGGTTATTCTTTTTCCTTTAATAATTTCAATGTCAATATTTAGGCAAGCTTCTGCAAAAAACCTATGCAGTAATTGCTCTAATTTGATTGCATTCCTGTTGTAGCAAGCATAACTTGAAATTTTGGTTACATCAGCGTAAAGGTAAGTTGCTTCATTTTTTGCGTTTTTAATCCGTTCGTTAATGTGTGTAGAAGAAAACCCAATTTTAAATAAGTTTTCAATCCTCGCAATTTCAGGATGACTGGACTTAGACTTTAAAATATATATCCATCCTGTCTTTACATCTTCTTCCTTTACCATTCCTGCATTTACAAAGAGTTCGTTGTTGATTCCTTCGTATGTATTGGTAATCAACTTCCCGCTTTTTTGAATTTGTTTCCCTAGCGAACGATAAAGCATATTGCTGTATGTTCCGTTTTCAAAAATGGTAAATGTTCGCCCTTCAACTCGTTCACGATTTCCCGATTTTTGTTCCCAAACTGTTTTTTCAAGTTTGGCCTCTTTAAGGAAAAGCATCACTCCGTCAATCAAATAAAAGTTGCCAACGTGTAAGTTTTTTTCAATGTTGTGAAACGGTTTGATTTGCCTTTTTCCTTCTTTAATTTCCTGATGCACTTTTTGAAACATTGCTTCATACGGCTGAAACTCTGCTTCTTCCAATGATTTTCTTTGTGCAATAAAATCCGCCTTTTCTCTTTCCTCTTCTTTTAAAATGTGTTTGTATTTGAAAATAGACAAATCGTTATCTGTTTCCAACAAACCAAAGTCATCGTCATTCAAAATATCGTCAATAGAGGTTTTAGGAATTTCTACTTCGCCTAAAAGATTGTGTCTGTCGTAAGGTTTTAAAGAAATTTTTTGTTGCTCGTTTTCTCTAATGTTTTTCAAACGGGCAAAAAGTCCGTATTCCGACATGCTAGATGTACTGGGTTCTCTGCTGTTTTTATCAACGAATGCATTGATTTCTTCAAACGAATCTATCAACCGTTGGTCTGCGGTTTTAACGTTTGAAGTTTTTGCAGTTGAATCCAACAAGCCAAACTCATCATCGTTGAAGATGTCGTCTAATGATATTTTTTTCTTATTGCTCATTCAATGCCCTTTGTCTTTTTTGTTCACGTAAAAATATAACCGCTTCTGCCATTCGTTTTTCTTTAGGATCATACGATTGAAGGTTTGGGGCTTCGCCGGTTCGTCCAATCCATTCTTTTATTTTTGGCCACAACATCACCGCTTCGTCCTCGGTCATTTCAATTTTTATAGCCTGAATATGTTCGTCAATCAATTTCAACACTTGTGTTGTTACCGATTTTGACAAAATCTCAAATGCTTTTTGAAACGGATTTACCTGGTCAATCAAATCAATGTGAATGTCGTCTATGTTCACAAAACTGTTGGCCATTCGCACAAATTTCTTTCCACCTTGTTCTTCAATTACGCTGTTTTTAATAACTGAATCTACAACAACGTGCTGTCGAACCGCTTCCACATCTTCTGCACTTAAATCGGGATAAATTTCCCGAATGATTTTTGGAATTAAAATCGTGTTGATGACTTCTGCCTCAACATTCCCCGGCATTGCTTTCAGCATTTGGTCATCTTGCAAAATCCGTGCTTTCAAATCGTTCAAATCACTTTCAATAATGTCTTTGGCACGTTGTGAAGTCGGCAATTTAAATCCTCTTATCCTAATCGTGTTTTCGTCATCATCCCGTGCTGAGCCTGCCGAAGCATCTTCCTCTTCATCGTCCTCTTCTTTCAATTTGAATTTGAAGTTGGGAGCCAACACCTGTTCCATCAACAACGATGCAGTAATGGCTTTCAGCATATTGTTTACTGCCACTTTCACTTCGTCTGTTTCGGCTTCAGGTTGGGCAATCAGGTTGGTGAATTGTGCATGTGATTTGTTGTTGCTGTCTCTGGTTGCACGACCGATAATCTGAATAATTTCGGTTAATGAACCTCTATATCCTATAGTCAGTGCATGTTCGCAATAGGGCCAGTCAAAGCCCTCTTTTGCCATACCCAATGCAATAATTATGTCAATGGCATCTGGAGCGTTTGAATCTCTTAGATAAGCAGAAATTTTATCTCGTTCCTTAGGGTTGTCATTCACCAAATCGGCAACTTTTAAAATTCTGTTGCTGCGTTTGCTTTTTACATACAACACGCCGGTTTTTTCGTCTTGCGATTCTAAATCACCCAAAGCGTCTATGATGTGCCCTACTTCTTCGTATTTTTCTTTTGAAGATTCCGCAGAGTTTACACTGGGTATGTGAATGATGGTCTTTTTGTGCTCGTCTAAAATTTCTTCCAATGCCGACATTTCTCTGTCGGGTTGTTTTTTGAAATAGCGACCGGTGTAAAAATGATAACCAATACCCAATGATTTCAAAAACTCATACCCATTCAACTGTTCGTAATAGTTGTAGGTAACTTTTGTAAACTTGGCTTCATCTTCAGGTAGCAAAACTGGAACATTGTCGCCTCTGAAATAGGAGCCTGTCATGGCAACAACATGAGCGTTTGATTTTGCCATAATGTTTTTCATGACTTCACCCAAACGGTTATCGCCATCGGCTGAAACGTGGTGAAATTCATCTATGGCAATCAAGGTGTCATTCAATTTCTTTTCGTCCAAACCATCAAAAGCAAAACGCAAGGTGGCATGTGTACAAATCAAAATTTGCTCGTTGCTATCTAAAAATTCAAGAAAGGTTTTTGCTTTGCTGTTGTCCGTGCCCGCTGTACATAAATTGTATTTGGGACTCACTGTCCAATCGGCAAAAAAGCCTTGCTCCGTTAATTTGGTTGTACTAAACGATGCACCAATGGCTTTTTCAGGAACAGCAACGATGGCTTTTTTAATGCCTTGGTTTTTGAGTTTATCCAAGGCAATAAACATCAAGGCCCTTGATTTGCCCGATGCTGGCGGTGCTTTAATCAAAAGGTACTGAGCAGTTCGGGCACTGTAGGCTCGTTCCTGCATTTCCCGCATTCCGAAAGCGTTCGTCTTTTTGCTTTTGCCTGTTTGGCCGTATGCTACTTTAATTAAATCGGGCATAGTTCAGTTTTTTTAAAATGTAAAAAATAAAAACCTAAATTTAAACAGCTAAATATCAGTTTTTTAGGTGTTTTTATTTTTGCTTTATTTTTCATTTATTTTTTTTTAACCAGTTCATATACCCTGGATTTTTTTGACCCTGATGCCGTTAATGCTTCATTAGCCACTAATTTATAAACCGCTTTTTGGATATCTGCCTCATGTACTTCTTTCATCCGGTTCTTGATGGCACGCATTGAACTTTTGCCATTGTACTTCAGATCCTCTTTTATCAACGCTTCCAATTGATACGCTTCCATTGTTTTTAGCGAAGGCGTAATGTTTAATTTAGCCTGTTCAAATAACCTCGGATTGAGCAAATATTGCGTCCCTTTTTTCTCTCCATGTGAAACCAAAATTTCCTTTTCCAAAAGTGTTCCAAGCCACGTTCTGGTTCGGTCGTCTTGCGATAACTGTAAATGCGACGCCAGTTGCGTAGCCGGCATTTTTTTGTGCGAGGCAATAATGCCCAATGTAATGTATTCCTTTTGTGTAAGGGTGTAATGCTTCTCTATGTAATCCAAAATGGAAATCACTTCAGGATTCATCGTCCTGGAAAAAACCGTTACACTGACTTTCGTAAAATCACTTTCAATTTCAGGCATTGGTTTGGCGTCCCGGGCCAGTTTTTCATACACCAAATCATAACCGGAACCCTCGCCTTCCATCAGTCGCAAGTGCGCCATGAGTTGAATCAGATGCGGATTTCTCCGTTGGCGTTCGTGGAGTATATTTTTCGAATGGACGCCCAATGGCAAACTTCCCGGACTGGTGATTTTCAACCTGTCCGGATATACTTCGATAAAAATATCGCCGGAAACAGTATATTTTTTATGCGCAATGGCATTCACCAACAGCTCGCGAACTACTTCCCGCGCGTATTGCCGCATATTTTTACGAAATAGGCCATCGGGCAATTCTGTGCTGTACGTTAGCTCAGTAGCCTCTTTTTCTATTTCCAACAAAATTTCCTTGGGGCTATGCAAATGGAAATGCCATTCTTTTTTGCGAATTTTTTCCTCCCGGTCGTTGTAAACGATGTACTGCACGGTAACTGGGTAACTCAGGCGGGCTATTTGGCCAGGGTGGCCCAGCCAAAGCACCCCTAAATTGGTTAAAAAGCCTTCTGGGTTCAATAATTGATAAAACGCCAACATTTCATCTTCGGCTTTTTCTTTTATAAAGTCGGATACTTTTTCAGACTTGCGCAAGTCCGTGATCAAACTTTTTACTTTTTGAGGATCGGCATCCGCTAATTTTATTTTTTGTGCAGTGATGAGTTCCCACTGAAAGGCTGTTTTTTCTGCGGCCAGGTTGGTCAGTTCATCGCTACCCACCGGGTAACAATTGTCGCTGACCCGAATAAAAACCTTACCTGAAGAGGTGGTTGCAATAACGCGAGTGGAAGGTTGGATATTCAGCACAAAATATGCTCCGCCATTTTCGTGTATTTTAACATCGCTGGTGATGATACTGACGCCATCGGTGAGCTGGCGCAACGATTTGACCAACGCATTGATGTCTTCCTGTTTTATTTTTTGAGCTGGCGGCGGTGCCTCTTCCTTGTCCTCAACGCCAATAATAATTTCTCCTCCCTGTGCATTGGCAAAACACACGCAAGTTTCGGCCAAATCCCGGTGATTGGCCTTGTCGCCAAGGGCTTTTTTAAGGCTCTTGTATTCTATGTTTTGATCTTCTACCCTCATTTGTTCTTCGCTTTTTTGGCCGTTTTTTGCTGCGCAAATAAAGTGTCCCGTCTGCTCATTTCTTCATACATCCTAAACAAATACTCCAAACGCTCGGTGTCTGATGTAAAGGGCTGCAAGCGGTAACATTGTTCTACGGCACGATCCAGTTCTTCGTGGGCTTGCTTCAAACCCTTGGGCATTTTATCAGGATCGTACAGTTGTGCCATTGTTTTTTCGGGATGCCTGGCGCGTTCATCTAAAATGGCAAACACATACAAGGTTAGGTTTTCTTTTTGTTTGAGAGTGATGTCAGGGAAAGGGAAGGTATTGTAGCAGAGGTCTTTCGCATATCTATAATCAGTTTTCATTTTTCCACCAGTAGCCTTGACCCAAATGGTATGTAATCTTGACGATAAAATTCCAAATAGATATGCTTCATTTGTGGAGATAGTATAAAGTGAATCGGTAACAATAGCCTCATTTGAGTTTATAATTCCAATTGGAAGGTACATTCTTCTTTTCGATGTTATTCTAGGAACTATTATACAGTTTGAATCAGCAGTCTGTGTAATCTGAGCAAATAAGTGTGGAATATTCGCTAACTGAGGTCGAGAGGATTTTAGCCTTAATTCTCGAATATTTCCAATTAACTTTTTCACATGTGGCATTTCGTTTATTTCACTTTCACTAACCCCAACTAACCACAAACACCACCTTTTGATGCCGTTGATGTACTCTCTAGAAGAAACTAGTTCCTTGAACCATATACTGCTTTTAGGTTCTAGTTGAACAAAATCATTTTTTTCTTTCTCCGAAAAAATCAATTTTCCTCCATCAGCTGGCATGTTACCGAAATTAATTTCTGGAAAGCCTGAAATTGATTTGCTCATCTTTGTTATTATTGGAGAGCTAGAATCTTCCAAATACGGATTAATATTTTTCACCTCCTTCTGAATGTTGTCTCGAAATATATATTTCGATTGACTGGAAAAATTTCGAAGTCCTACTATTACAACTGTCACACCTGCATTCCCTTTCGCATTATTAGTCCAGGTAAAAGATTGATATGCAAAGCCAATCTCAATTTCTGTTGTTAAAACTCTTTTCCATATTATAGTTGCTAATAATCCTTGACTAATCGAATTAGTAGATACGAAAGCAGCTTTGGAATTTTGGCAAGATATATATTTAGAAGCCTTATAAAACCAAATTGAAACATAATCTAAACTTTTATAATCTGTTCTGAAGACGAATGCCAAGTCCCTCTTTTGTTCTTCTTTTTGTTTTCTACTTCCTGAAAATGGCGGATTTCCAATCACATACACCTCATCATCTTTCCCAATCGGACAAACGATTTTCCAATCCAAACGAGCCGAATTGCCACAAACTATTTGTCCCGCCTGTTTCAGTGGCAAAATGGGTTTAGATTTTCCGTAATCAAAAAGCATTTCTTCAAATACTTTGTTCATTTGGTGTTCGGCCAACCAAAGTGAGAGTATGGCCATTTCGTGGGCAAAATCGTCCAACTCAATGCCGTAAAATTGTGAAAGCTGTATGGAAGTAAACTCCATAGCAGGTGTGGGGCTAAGGTCAATGATGCGTTGCAGGATTTTTATTTCGAGCAAACGGATTTCCTTGTACGTAATAATCAAAAAATTTCCGCTTCCGCAGGCTGGGTCAAAGAATTTGATTTTTGCAATGCGGTTGATGAGTTTTCGCAGTTGCGTAATGGTTTTGCAAGTTTCAAATTCTTCGTACAACGCATCTAAAAACAAGGGTTTGATGAGTTTCTGAATGTTGGGCACACTGGTATAGTGCATTCCCAAATCGCTGCGGTATTCAGGAATTACCACTGCCTGAATCATCGAACCAAAAATATCGGGATTGATGTCCCGCCAATTCAGTTCGCCCAATTCCACCAAAATTTTTCGGGCTTTTGCATTGAATTTTGGTGATTCAATCGGGTCTCTAAACAAACCACCGTTTACATAAGGGAATTGGGCAAAATGTGCAGGCACATCGACCAGCTCAGTATCCGGTGTATTCAAACGTTTAAAAAGTCGGTCAAGAAAATCGTTGGTATCATTTCCATTGGCGTTGGTGTGTTGATACAAGGTGTTTGTAAAAATGCTATCGCCTTCAAAAATCTCGGTATCTTCGGCAAAAAAGCAAAATAACAACCGAGATAGAAAGATATTCAAGTTGTGAATACTTTCCTTAGAGTTGTAGATGTCTTGATTTTTGGTTACTAGCTCATCGTATAATATTGCCATTTTATAGGCAGCATTTCTATCGGCTTCATTGTCGTTGGCAGATTGGTACACTTCGCTGCCTGCAAGTGGCAAAAAGAAAGCATAATGGCTGGGCAAATCTTTAATCGCTATGTCTAAGTTTTTACCCAGTTTCAAATCTTTTGCCACTAAGCTTTTATAGTCCGTAAGAATGGCAAAACGTGGCGCATGTTTTAAAATACGTTCTTCCTTCGCTACGCTTTCTATCGTACTCAATAATTTGTCGGATTTCTCTTCTTGAAAAAATACCTTCTTTTTGTAAAGTATTTCACCTTCAACTTTTGAAAGGTTGAAATCTCCACTCTTCAATCGGGTAATGGAAGTTTTAGAAATGCCGTAAGCCAATAGCAAATCATACAGAAACCCTTCTTTTGAGAAGTTCTCAATGATGCGTTTTACATTGTGTTCTATTTCGTGGCTGTTCATTTCTTAGCTGCTCAAATATAAGTTGTGAATATTAGGAATTTCATCCAAGCGTTGAGAAAAACGGCTCTTTTGCAAGCTTGGATTGTGGTGTGGCGTGCAAATGTGCGGTTTGTGCGTTTGACTAAAATTGAATGAAAAAAATATGCGGAGGGGAAAATAACACTTGTCGCGTCCACTTGGTAAAGATAAAACAGGCGCGCTAAACCACCAAATATCAGCGATTTTTAAATTCACCAATCTGATAATGAATAGATTGATTGACGATGAAACGCACAACTACTTCAGCAACAATACAAAATGCGAAGTACGCAATATTTAAAAACCTCCTTCCGGACAATACAGAATACGCACTACGCTACGACTTTTTTTGTCCAGGATCAGCACTTGTTCCAATGAGTATAACCTGCTTTTAGCGTGGTAGAAAATGCCAATAACCAATGCTACCTTTCGGTTAAAGTAACTGGCCCCAATAACCCTGCAGTCTGAATCCTGAACGGTTCATCTCCGCCGGGCCAAATTTCTGAAGTCATGTAAGACTGATTCGTTTTGCAGAACCGATCTTTTGGGTCCAGTAGCATATCACCCGTAAGTCGGTTGATCCACAAATTAACAATCTCTATTTGGAGATCATTCTTACCAGGCTGAACCAATTGGCTGATGTCTACCTGGTAGGGTTTTTTCCATAAGATCCCTGCAGATTTCCCATTTATAAAAACCTCGGCCACATCCCGCAGATCTCCCAGGTCAAGCAGGATTGTTTTTTTGTCTGCTCCATCGCTGAGCTTGAAAGAATTGTGATAAACCGCCGTTCCGGAGAAGTATTTTATTCCGGTATTTTCGGACGCTGTCCAGGAAATCAATTGGTCGAAAACTGCTGATGCTGGAGCACCCCAATTTGGTGGAAAACTCACCTTCCAGGGCCCAGAAATGCTTGTTTCCACCGCCCCTTTTTTTAGGTCGGTCAAGGCAGCCAATTTACTTCGTTTGGTATTGTTGAAAACGACAAAGGTGGAACCGTGGGGAGGAAGTTCGATTTCAAAACTGGTCGTCCGTTTCGCTTGGGTATAAGCTGCAACCTGGGAAATGGTACCTGTTGATGGGTCCCATATTTCCGGATATTTCCCTTTTACCCTGAATTGGCCTATCGTGTTTACGGTCTTTTCACTTTCATTGCTCAAAAAATAAACTTCTCCCATTTCTGTGGTCCGATGGATGTAATCGATTGGCGAAGTTCCGGTAAAACTAAAATCGGGCTCAATTGATTGTTTACTCAAAACCTGATCCGCAGCAATGCCCCAGGTTATCTTCCCTTTCCCATAGGTATGTTCAAAGATTTTTTGGCCATCGGAGGCTCCCCATAACTCAGCAGCGAGTCGATTCAGGGTACTATTTTTCTTTTCCCAATCTTTTAAACCAGGAACCGTTTCTGGGCGGGGCCCGACAACAGTAGCGCCTGCTTTTACGAGTTTCATTATTTTTTCCAGCACTTCCATGGTCATCTGCACCTGATCGGGTAGCATCAAGATGGAATAACTCATGCCATCTGGCAAAACCAGTCGGCCATCCTTAACTGACATCCTGTTCAGAATGACATCGGTGTTTACCACATCAAAATCATAAGCATTGCCTAGCCCTTTGAGGCGGGGTTTTTCCGGAGCATCATGAAAGAACGGGAAGAAATTAGGGGTCTGGTCACCGTAATAGTAGCAGGCATCGGCCACAAATAATCCTTGTTGTAGCAAATGGCTGCACCGCGACAGGTAATCCATAAAGGGTTTAGACTTGGACCACCAGGTTGTGCCCGGATTCATATCATACCCAGCATGATAGGTCCTGCCCGGGAGGCCGTCTTCCGGATTGGTACTGGCAAAAGTATGGAAGGTGATATTGTTGAGGCCTTCACAAAAGGCCCGGTCTACTGCTTTTTTCATTTGAAAGGGCGAATCCTTCCATCTTCTCCAGGTTGTAAAAGACTCGGCATCCACAATTTTTTTTCCATAGATGTGAGCAGCACTTGATACCTCTTTGATTAAAAACATGTTGCGGTGCTGTATCCAAAATTCGCCTCTTGGAACGGAGACGGCACCCAATGCTTTTAAAGCGTCAACCGGGCAGGTTTCCCAAACGGGTGGCCCTGGACCGCCGGATTCAGAAACAAGCTCGGCATGGTATTTTTTCAGGAATTCAGTGCCGGTTTGATAATGGCTATAAATCAGCTGGTCGCTAACGGTTTCCTTGAAATCGTAACGAAAGCGATCCGAACAATTGTTGATGTCCCATCCTGCCAATACGGGTAAATACCGCTCCAAATCATATCCCCGTCTTTCCTTGAAAATGGAGGGAAATGCGTCGGTCCATGGCGTGCCTTCAGCAAGCTCCATACTGTCGAATTCAAAATAGGCCAGACCAGCTTCGGAAGAATTTTCGGGAGTTACACCGAGGCGGTCCATAAAATATTTTAGATGCCTGACGGTCGCATTGGGGTCAAAAAAGTCAATAAAAAGACCATTCGAATTAGGGGAGGGTACGATCAAGCGCTGGCCATTGTTTGAACAAACAAACCGAAGGATGGTCCATTTCCCTTCCGGAACATTCCATTCCAATTTGCCATTCTTAAAAAATGGGGTAAGGCTTTTTATCTGAGCAACATCACTGATTTTCTTTTTTTCATCATAAGGAACCGCAAGTACCGAAACATCCTTGTAGAAAACCGGCGTATGTTGGTCTTTCATTGGACAGCCTTCCGGGAATTTTGGAAAGGGTAGGTCAATGCTGAGGACCTGTGGTCCCGCTACATCCAGCGTGGAGCAATAGAGATTCTTGGATGCCCAATCAGGTGTAACCCATGATCCGCCAGCATTCCACCCGCTGGAGGCAACAATCCCAATGCTCATTTTTAATCTTTTGCCTTCTGCTATCGCATGTTTGATCAGGCCTACCGATTCGTCTCCCAGAAATTCTGACCCGGCCGGAATAAAAGATGGATTCCGGATGGCCGCCACATCCCAGATTTCAGCCCGGTTCATTCCTTTGGATTTCATGGCTTCCAAATCTCTGGTAATCGAGGTAGTGCTCATGTTTCCATTCAACCAGCACCAGAAAGCACCTGGCCGATAGGACGAGGGGGGATTTACAAATTCAGCGGATAGCTGTTGCGAAATTTCTACGGGTTTGAATGAGCCATTTTTTGGCAAGCTGGAAATGGAGAAGCCAATGGTAAGTATGCTTAAAAAAATAAAGTATTTCATATGTAGATGTTTATTTTCCCTACAGGATCAGTCCTATGACAAGCTCTAAGTTAACATTAAGAATCTATTTTAGAAATGATTGGCCCATCGCTTTAATTTGTTCAGGGCCAACGCCACAGCAACCTCCAATCATATCCGCGCCCAAATCCATCCATTCTTTCACCATGAGTTCACAAGAAGGCAGATCCGAAAGACCCGACCAGGTTTTACTTTCAGCATGGTAAACGGCGCCTGAATTGGGATACACCACTATCCTTTTATTCCCTGATTTCGTTTTGATGGATCGAATTAATGGGGAAATAAATTCCGGGGAAGTACAGTTCACCCCAATGGCAAATACCGTCGGGTGATCAGCGAAATAAGCAGCACATTGCTCAATGGGGGTTCCATCACTGATGTGTTTGCCATCCTTACAGGAAAAGGATACCCAGGCGGGCTTTTTTACATTTTTTAAAATTTCTGATAGCACCTTAGCTTCCTGAAAACCAGGAATAGTTTCACAAGCAAGCAGATCTGCCGTGGAATGATCGAGTAAAATGATTCTTGGTTGATGAAAGTCCGTTAAGTCCTGATCAGCGATAACGTAATCCCCCCGGTATTCAGAGCCATCGGCCAGATAGGCTCCGTAAGGACCAATGCTGGCCGCAATCAAAGGTTTTGATGCATGTGGTTTTAATGCCAGGAAACGGCTTCTTGCTTCCTCTGCCAATTGAACGGATTTAAGAATCAATTCTTTGGCCGAATTTTCGTCATAACCAATCGCCATAAACCCGGGCAGGGTAGCCTGATAACTGGAAGTAATAATGCATTCAGCACCAGATTCAAGATAAGAGAGATGGGCAAGAATGATTGCTTCAGGATTGGATTCCAGCAATTTCGCACTCCATAATTTTTGATTGAGATCGCACCCTTGCCTTTCCAGTTCATTAGAAAGACCACCATCTAAAAGGAGTGGATAGGTAATGATCATTTTAAAAGTAGGCTTTGGTATAATGCGCTTCGGCTTTGCGAAGTTCCGAAAAAGAATGGAGCGAAGCGAGGATTTTTTTGCAAAACCGCAGGGCTGTAATTTTATAACTGTCTGCCCGACAACTGAAGCCGATCGAAAAACTGATGTTGAAGTCAACAACTAAAAGCTGAATAAGTGATTGAAACCAGATATGTCTTACCTAGCCTCATTCTGCCATAAACAGCGACAAAGGAGGATTTCTCTTTTTCGATCAGGCTTTGTAGCAGTGCGATTTCCTCTTGTCTGCCTGCAATTTTCATTGCTTATTGTCTCGCCAAATTGATGTGAAAAACACTAGATTTGGCAAGCTTTGATTTTATAGTCTGCCAAATCTGAGTAATTAACATTGATTTGGCAGATTATAAAATTGAAATTTGCCAAATTATCATCCATTTTTTCAAAAATCACTTAAACAACACCTGCGCAAATAGAAACAAATCATGCCGCCACACCGGCCACGTATGCCCCCCGAATATTCACTGTACTGGTACTTGACTCCCAGCTCGTCAAATTTGGCCATCATGACTTTACAATTGTTGAAGGCAATGTCTGCCTGGCCCCCCATCGAAATCCACAAGTGTTTGAGGTTGGTATTGATGGTGCTCGCGTTGTTTTTCATGAACTCGTACTGGGGGCCGGAAAAGCTATCCCCGCGATTGTGAACAATAGTTTTTTCATGTCTAAGTTTGTTGTTTATAGTTTATTTG
>NZ_JBBAKG010000017.1:0-5026 GCF_040403615.1 Haliscomenobacter sp.
GCAAAAACTCAACCCAAACGAAAAAGCCCACAGTCTTTTGAGTGTACTGCGGGCTTTTTCGCTTGGGTTCAAAGGCCCAATTACAACTTGATGTTTATCGTTTTCCCATTTAAGGTAATGACCGCGTTGTTGTCGCAAGTGCCATCGCCATAATCCACTTGAATATCGGTGCCGTTCAACTTCAACACACCCAGGCCTTTGCTTACCCAGTAACAATTGTTGGCCTTCACGAGGGGCGAATCGATGTTCCAGGTAACTGTCTCGCCATTGGGGAACAGTACATTGATGTTTCCAATCACGTCGTACACGTCATCCGTCCAGTCCCACCAGGAGGCAAAACCTCTGGTTTGTTTGAAATCATGCACCCCGCTCCAGGTCCAGGATTCATTGTTGGTATCGGTGATTTTTACCTTATCGGCTTTGATCTGGTAAACACCCGCAATAAGTGTACTATTGTTGCTGAAACTGAATTTGCCTTCCAGTTTTACACCATCTTCGCTGTAGTTGTCGTATTGCAGGGTTACGAGTGAGTTGGGCTCCCAGATTTTACCAACGGTCATGGTTACTTTGCCACTTTTGGTTTTGCCATCCACATCGGTGCAACCTGTACCAAAATCTACCACAACGGTTTTTGGAAAAGTTTTCAAATCCGCTGGCGTAACCGTAATGGTGCCACAGCTTGTGCGTACATCGGGAGTACCGCTTACCAATCCATCTACCTCGGCTGCGCCACGGGTGGCGATGCCAAAAGAAGTACCAATAAATTGCTGGCTTTTGAGGGTAAGGGTTGCCATTTTAACCGAATCCGCCTCGCTGGCTACAACGGGTTCGTCTTTTTTACAGGCATTGAGTGCCAGAAAAAGCAAGCCAAACAGGCCCAGGGTCGAAAACAATGATTGCTTAACCATCGGAAATTTTTTTAGGTTTTGAAAATCGGTTTTTAATTTTGGGGACAATGCAAAGACGATTTCCGATGGTGATTGTTACTGACTTTTAATCCTTTAACGTTTTTTTAGGTTTTTCTTAAGTAAAATTAGACCTGATTATCAAGCTTATTTTTCAAGAATTTGTTTGTCTTGAATCAGGCTTGCGCTCAACTTTGTGTAAGGAAGTTGCTGGGGACTTACCTTGTTTTGGATGGCCAGCACCGCCGCAGTAGCTGCCGATTGCCCCAGGATCATAAAAACTGGTTCCATGCGCATCGATCCGTAAGCGATGTGAGTACTGGACACACAAACCGGCACCAGGAGGTTGTTGCATTCCTGTTCTTTGGGCAAAATAGACCCATAGGCAATCGAATACGGCTTATCGGGGTGTACGCCGATGTCGCCTTCGTTTTGGACGTAGCCTTCCTTGGTTACATAGCGCTGAATGTTGTGCGAATCCAGGGTGTACGAGCCCATTCCGATGGGTTGCGGCACTACCGATTTGCCCAGTGCATCGGCTTCCAGCATCACATAAGCGCCCTTCATGCGGCGAGCTTCGCGAATGTAAAGTTGGTGTGGCCAGTTGCCATTGTCGGTAAATTCATCTTTGGGCAAGCCCCATTGCTGCATTTGTTCGTGTACGTCGGCAGGCACCCGGGGGTCGTTTTGCAAAAAATACATCAGGCCTTTTTGGTACAATTCATGGTCTTTGATGATGGCTTTTCTGCTTTCGTAAGTCGCCTCTGGGTAATCGTAGTTTTTACCAATGTAATCAGTACTGAATGCGCCGTGGTTGTTGGTATCGGTTTTGCGATTGGGAATGGGGTCGAATTTGTCAAATGTCTCGCGCCAGCCACTGGCAAACACTCGGGCATACAACTCGTACCGAGCAGGATCATAGCCCTCTGGTTTGAGAAATGGAATGCGGTTGTCGGGGTGGTTGCTAAGGCACATGCGAAAGCAGTAAGCCTGAATTTTGTTGTCGGCCTGACCATATTCGCCGGGCGCTTCCGGGGATATTTCTGGGAGTAAGCCACTTTTGGGGTCATCGGCAACCTTATAGGGACTGATTTTTGATTTAAAATGGTGACCGTGGTGGAAAACATCGGTTTGTACCCCGTTCCATTTTTCGCCGTAGGCAGCATTAGCTTCTCTGCCCACTTGATAACTCACCCCCGCAGCAGCCATTAGGTCGCCTTCGTAGGTGGCATCAATGAACATTTTGCCCCTAAAAACCTGACCACTCAAGGTGCGGAAGGCCGTAATTTTGCCTGCTTTTTTGCTTACTCCTGTTTTCGAACGGTCGAGCCAGGTATTGCGGTAAACCTGCAGTTGGTTTTCTTTGACCAAATCCTCAAAAATTTGTTCGGCGGCATGTGGTTCAAAAATCCACATGGTGCGGTTGTTGCCGTCAATGGCGGGTGTACCCTGGCCTTTGTTGCCGTAACTTTCTTTGGCTTGCCATTTCCAGGAATCGGTTTTCTGGTAGTGTTCGTAAAGCCGGTGGTAAAACTCGCGCGCCAGCCCTCCGATGACTTCCTTGTTTCCGGTATCCGTAAAACCCAGACCACCAGAAGACAAGCCGCCGAGGTGGGTATCCGGTGACACAACGATCACGGATTTGCCCATTTTTTTGACTTGTACTGCCGCCATGATGGCCGCAGAAGTGCCACCATAAATGATGACGTCGGCTTTTTGGGCTTGAATGGAACTCAGGTGCAGGCCAGATTGCCACAAGATGAGCGATAGAAGCAGGTATCTCATGCATTGAGTTTTGAAAAAATGAACATTATCCAATCGATTTCTCTGGATCAATTTTGAGCCAAAGCAAGGCACTGACCGCCAGGCACCCGGAAATCAGGAACAAGGGCAATTCGAAATTGTGGGTCTGTTTGACGATGATCCCAAAAATGATGGTGATGAAAAAACCGCCCAATTGCCCGGCAAAATTCATGGTTCCGGTCACTGTACCCGAATTTTGCTTGCCAATGTCAACACAGGTCACGAAGGCTACTGGCAAAGCCAAATCTTTGGACAATACGCACAAGGCCAGGAGATACCCGGCCAGTTGGTTGTTTGGCGTTAGCCCTGCAAAAAGAAACAGCAAGGAGGAGATGCCCAGACCCAGGCCAGCCACAATGCGCCGGCCAAAGCGCAGTCCGCGCTTTTTGACCAGCCAATCGCTCAAAAAGCCACCCACCAGGCAGCCAATTGCGCCCAAAAAATAAGACAAGGAAATGAACTTTTTGGTGTCTTCCTCGCTCATCCCACGGCCTTCCTGAAAGTAGGTAGCCGACCAGTTGGTGAAAAAGTAAGCCGCATAAAAAAACAAGTGGCACATCAACATCAAGTACAAAATATTGGGCTCCGCAATGGCTTTTTTCCAATCCACCCAATGCGATTGATTGACCTGCCGCTGGGTCTCAATTTCCTCCACTTCTTGTGGGGTAATGCCCGCAATTTCGGCGGGTTCGTCCCGAAACCAAAGGTACCATACCGTAGCCCAAACGGCGCCAACCACGCCCAATACCACAAATGCCAGGCGCCAACCCACCGCATGCACCAGCGGAATGACCACCAGCGGGGTGAGGGCACCACCGATTCGGGCTGCAGCCCAAATGGCCGCTTGCGCCCTACCACGCTCGTGCGCCGGAAACCAACGCGCTATGGCCACTCCGACATTGGGATAAGCCCCCGCTTCGCCTATGCCAAACAAAAAACGCACCACCAGCAAATACACAAAATTGAACGCCAATCCGGTAAGTGCGGTAAAAGCAGACCACCACAAAACGACCCGTGTCAGGATGCGGCGTGGCCCAATGCGATCGCCGAGGATTCCGGTTGGCAACTCAAATAAGGCATATGCCAGGGAAAATGCGCCCAGAATGTACCCAAACTGCTGGTTGTCAAGCTCAAGATCAGCTTTTACATATTTGCTCACTACGTTCATGCACACTCGATCAAGGAAGGTGATGATGGAGAGCAACACTAAGATGGCGAGTACTTTGTGGCGTGTTTTCATTGGCAACGAGCGCTAGAAGTTTGAGGTAGAAACGAAATAGATTAAACCAGCGCCCGCAATTTTTGCAATCCTGTCTTCGCCACCAACAATGGATCTTGCTTCCAATAATCTCGATTAAAAAGCTCCAGCGACATGACCTTTGGACCGCCCATATCGCGCAACAATTGTACAACTGCGGCGAGTGGCGCATCCCCATCTCCGGGGTAAATGCGGTCGCTGTCATTCTGCTCTGCCACGGGTTTGGACAGTACAAAATCGTTGAAATGGAAAATCTCTACGGCTGATCCCTTCAGCAAACGCAAGCCATCAAAACCAGATCCACCACGGAACAAGTGGTAAATATCGGGCAGCAATCGGGCATCAGGATCGTTGGCCGCTGCGGCCACGGCCATTGCTTGGCCCAGGTGAAACAAGGTGCCGGAAGCACCCCAAAATTCCAGTTGGGGCATCACCCCGGTTTTTCTACCCAAATCCAGGGCCTGCTTGTAGTGTTCACCTGCCTTGAACAAATCCAGTGGCGGGTCTTTTTTAACCCCTGCTGGTGGTGCAGCAATCCGTTTGCAGCCAAGTTGGGCCAGGAGGTTCATTTCTTCTTCCAATTGTTTGAAGCCGCCATCGCGTTGGGCATCGTCTTCCACCATCCAGGGGGCAAAAGCAATAGCGTCTTCCACGGTAATCCCTGCATCTTTCACCCTTTGGGCCAGTGCAGTCATGGTGCCGCCCTCTTTGAGGTAAGTATTGAGATCGGGTAGCCAAATTTCGATGCCATCGTAGCCTGCGGCAGCAGCAATTTCAATGTACTTGACAATGCCCAGTTTTTGGCCGCTGATGGTACTGGTGTTGAGGCAAAAACGAAACTTGGTTTTTTTCTGCGTGGACAAAGCCAGGACTTCGGCAGGCAGCATGGTAGCAATACCGGCAGCGCCAAGGGTTTTTAGAAGGTCGCGTTTGTTGAGCATGGTGTAGGTGTATTTACCCCTAAAACTACACCAGAAATTTTGGAAGATCCTGTTTTCGGATCATGGATTTCGGATTTTGTACCAATTTATTGTTTTCCAAATCACAAGCCTTATATTTG
>NZ_JBBAKG010000017.1:5126-7816 GCF_040403615.1 Haliscomenobacter sp.
CAAAATTATACCTCTGCCGAGTTGGCCGAAAAGCTCGATTATTACGGCAGTAGTTTGGCGGTTCCGTACCATACCGATACCGAGAGTTTGTCTTTGCTTTCCTTGAGCAAGTACTTCAGCAAAGTGCTGCCGCTGTTGGCGGAGGTCATCAAAACGCCTCGCTTTCCGCAAGAAGAATTGCAAGCTTTTGTGCAGCGCAGCATTCAGCATTTGCAGGTAGACCTGAGCAAAAACGACGTAGTGGCTTACCGTCAGATCACCGAAATGTTTTTTGGCCCGGATCACCCTTACGGCTACAACAGCAATCCCGATACCTACAATCTGCTGAAGCAAGAGGATTTGATTCAACACCACGAGAGTTTGTTTACGGCCAACAACTGCTTCATCATCATCAGTGGAAAGGTAGACAAAGAGGTGTTGGAACAACTCAATGAGCATTTGGGTCATGGAATCCGCACGGGTCAAGTGCCTACGCCTACGCTGATCCTACAAGAAGCGGCACCCGAACGCCTGCTGATTTCGAAACCCGACAGTTTGCAATCGGCCATTCGCATTGGTTTCAGAACCTTCAACCGCCACCATGCCGATTATTTTGATTTGTCGATTTTGAATCTGGTGTTGGGTGGTTATTTTGGATCCCGCCTGATGACCAATATTCGCGAAGAAAAAGGCTATACTTACAATATTTATTCTACCTTGGATGCCATGCAATTTGACGGTTGTTTTTACATTGGTACTGAGGTAGGCCATGAATTCTTGCCAGACACCCTTACCCAGATTTACCTGGAAATGGATCGATTGAGAGACGAATTGGTAGATGAAGATGAACTTGAAATGATGCGCAATTACATCCTGGGCAACTACCTCACGATGATTGATGGCCCATTCAATGTAGCCGAATTGGTGCGTCTGGTGGTTACGGAGGATCTGCCATTTACAGAATTACAAACCTCCGTTGAAAAAACCCTGGCTGTAACCAGAACTTCCATTCAGGAAACGGCGAAAAAGTATTTGCTACCCGAGAAAATGAGCGAAGTAATTGTAGGGAAAGCTTGAGTTTTGTGCCAAAAGAGAACATTAGGACTAAAAACCAAAAAAAATGGTTACACACAAGCCCAAGTTGCGTAAATGTCACTAATTTTTCTTTCTTTTGCGTGCATGAAGCGCAAGCGGACAGCCCTACTCAATACAACAATAAAGCTCCCGAGAACGCGTTTAACCTTTTTACAATAACTCTTAGGTAAGGAAAATTAATGAAGCTGTTCAGTTTTTTTAGACAAGAACTTGCCATTGATCTTGGCACTGCCAATACCCTGATCATGCAAGATGATCAGATTGTTGTGGACGAACCATCGATCGTTGCTATCGATCGCAAAACCAATCAAACCATTGCGGTTGGACGTAGAGCGATGCAAATGCATGAAAAAACGCACGATAACATCAAAACAGTTCGGCCTTTAAAAGATGGAGTGATCGCCGATTTTCAAGCGGCTGAAAATATGATTGAGGGTTTCATCAACATGATTGATGGCCGTCGTCGCTTTTTTTCCCACATGAAAATGGTGATTTGTATTCCTTCCGGGATTACCGAAGTAGAGAAACGTGCGGTATTTGACTCTGCGGATCACGTAGATTCCAAGGAAACCTACCTGATTCACGAACCAATGGCAGCTGCCCTGGGAATAGGCCTCGATGTAGAAGAGCCCGAAGGCAACATGATCATCGACATTGGTGGCGGCACCACCGAGATTGCAGTGATCGCCCTTTCTGGCATCGTATGCGATCAATCCATCCGCATTGCTGGTGATGAATTCACCAGCGATATTGTGAGCTACATGAAGCGCCAACACAATATCCTGATTGGGGAGCGTACTGCCGAGCAAATCAAAATCCATGTGGGTTCTGCTTTGCACGAGTTGGAAGAAGATGCACCTGAGGACTATGCCGTAAATGGCCGCGACCTCATGACGGGCATCCCCAAACAAATCAAAGTTGGCTACCGCGAAATTGCCCATGCGCTGGATAAGTCCATCTCCAAAATTGAAGATGCTGTACTCAAAGCACTAGAATCTACGCCACCAGAATTGGCTGCCGATATTTTTAGAAGAGGCTTGTACCTAACCGGAGGTGGCGCACTGCTGCGCGGTTTGGACAAACGCATTTCCTTGAAAACCAAGCTCCCTGTACAAGTTGCCAACGATCCGCTGCGTGCAGTGGTAAAAGGTACAGGCATTGCACTTAAAAATACCGATCGCTTTTCGTTTTTGATCGATCGCAAAAGTGTGTAATTCAAAAGTGAAACCGCATTATGCCAATATTGCTTAATGCGGTTTCATCTACCACCTTTCCACTTCCAACTGCCGCATGAATACGCTCTTGCAATTACTTTACCGTGTCAATCAATGGGCTTTGTTTTTGCTATTGATGTTGATATCGATGTTCATGGTCGTTAGAAACAACGAAGCTCAAGGCAAGATTTTCTGGAATTCGACCGGCATAGTATTTGGGTTGTTCAGCAGTGGCGCCAACTCTGTCTGGAGCTACTTCAACCTGAGTAGAGAAAACGAAAAATTACAGCGTGAAATCAGTGTACTGCGGGGGCAATTGGCCCAAGACCAATACAACGATGAATTGGTTCGGGACACCCTGCAAAAAGTAGATTCCAATCGCATCCAGATATACGAATACAT
>NZ_JBBAKG010000017.1:7916-13522 GCF_040403615.1 Haliscomenobacter sp.
CACAACAAGATCAACAGCAAAGACGATATTGTAGAAACCACTGGTTTTTCTACTTATTATCCTCCAGGTGTATCCATCGGCAAGGTTTTTTACCACGAAATACCTCCTGGATCCAGCAATCACCTGATCAAAGTCAAATTAAATGTCAACATGACCAATGTCCGATATGCGCTGATTGTGGTAAACAAGCATGCGGATGAAATCAAACAACTAGAAGCCCGCGTCAAGGATGAACAATAACTCTTTTTTGCGCATACTGTTTAAATTCATCATCATTTGGTTGCTCCAAATCGTGGTGTTGAAACAAATTCAATTCTGGATTGGCCCTTATCATTATGAAGTTTTTGTGTACCCTTTGTTTATTTTATTGTTGCCAGCTGGCATGCAAATCAATCTGTTGTTGATTGTTGCATTTGCAACTGGTTTAATTATGGATGGCAGTTACAATACCTTGGGCGTTCATACTTCAAGTTCACTGTTACTGGCTTTTTGTCGGAGTAGGATTTTGAACTGGGTAATTCCGCGAGGCATGGATGAGAATGCCGCTCCTTCTTTGAAACGGCTCAAACTTTTGCCGTTCTTGCGGTATATTGCAGTTTCATTGTTGTTGTACCTGGTCTTTTACTACTCCATGGTATTTTTTTCACACGTCTTTTTTATCGAAATCATCGTTAAAAGCCTGTTAAGTTTTGTGGTTTCCATTATTTTTATACTAATTTTAGCAGGTGTTTTAAACGGATTAGATTAATTCAAACTCTTTCCAATCTTCGCTATGGACAGTGGCAGCAATCGTCAGCAAGTTATTCAGTTTGTATTCATTATGGCTGCAATCCTACTCTTGGGACGAGCATTCTATCTACAAGTCATCAATGGAGAATTCAACAACAAGAACAAAGCTACTGGTGCCGTTGCACGGTTTCCAATTTATCCAGCCAGAGGCTTGATTTATGACCGCAAAGGAAAACTCATGGTGGTCAACAATCCCATGTACGACCTGATGTTAACGGTAGATGCCCTCAAAGACAGCATGAACGTAGATCGGTTTTGTTCCTTGGTTGGAATGACCAAAGAAGAATACAATGAAGCCTTAAATAAAGATTTTCGCAGCGGACGTTTTTCCCGCTCTGTACCCTTTGTGTTCAAAAGTAAAATTTCAGCAGAGGCTTTCGCCCGTTTTCAGGAAGTATTGCCTGAATTTCCTGGTTTTGAAGTGGTACTGCGCAACGCTCGGGAATACCCGGCTCCGGTTGCCGCTCACCTTTTGGGCTACATTCGGGAAGTGAATAAAAATGAAGTAGATACCCAATCCGACATCTATACTCCAGGCGACTACATCGGCGCCAGTGGATTGGAACGAACCTATGAGAATGAACTAAGAGGAAAAAAGGGCATCGCATATGTGCTAAGGGACAAGCTAGGTCGCTATGCGGGCTCCTACCGCGATGGCAAAGACGATATTCCGGTTACTCCTGGACAAGATCTAAAAACGACGGTTGATATTGAGCTTCAACAATATGCAGAATACCTGTTGAGCAACAAACGCGCTGGTTTGGTGGCGATAGAACCCAAAACCGGAGAAATTCTGGCCATGGTTACTACCCCCAATTACGACCCCAACCAGCTCACCATCACCAACAACGCCAGAGGGGATGTGTACGCAGCATTGGCCAAAAATCCAAACAACCCTTTGTTCAACCGGGCGGTAATGGCCCAGTACCCTCCAGGGTCGATCCACAAAACGATTTTGTCCCTGATCGGGCAGCAGATTGGGGTATGGGATGAAAACCGAGGTGTTCCTTGCGGCGGTGCATTTGTAGCCCCAGGGGTGCGTTTGGGCTGTCACCACCATGCCTATTGCGGTGATTTACGCTCGGGCATTCAGCACTCTTGCAATGCCTATTTTGTAACGCTGTTTCGCACCATCGTAGACCGGTATGGCTACAAACATCCCAATCGTGGCTTAGATACGCTCAATTACTACCTCGATAAATTTGGATATGGCCGCAAACTCGGTATAGATTATCCAGGGGAGCAGGCTGGAGGCTTTCCAACTTCCGATTTTTTTAATCGCTGGTACGCCCGCGATGGACAATGGAAGTCGATCTGGATCCGCTCCCTGGGCATCGGACAAGGAGAGATGCTTTGTACCAATGTCCAATTGGCCAATTTGGCCGCCATCATTGCCAATCATGGTTATTTCTATACCCCTCACTTCATCAAAGCTTTTGGGGACTCCATCACGACAACCCGCTCCGCTTTTCACCTTAAACATGAAGTGGGTGTTGATAAAAAATATTTCCTGCCTGTTGTAGACGGCATGGAGCGGGTAACCATTGCCGGAACTGCCCGACGGGCTTTTATCCCTGACATTCCCATTTGTGGAAAAACCGGAACCGCTGAAAACAGCTCCGGCGAAGACCACTCGATTTTTTTCTGTTTTGCACCCAAAGACAATCCAAAAATTGCCATCGCTGTATATGCTGAAAATGCGGGTTTTGGAGGACAGGTGGCTGCCCCTGTGGCCAGTTTGATGATTGAAAAATACCTCAAAGGCGAAATTCGCAGCCCTGCACGCAAAGAGATGGAAAAAATGGTCTTGAAAAAAGACTACATCATTCGGGAAGTGGCATTGGCAACCAGAAAAACACGTCGGCCATAATCTAGATCATCATGAAGAAAACATTGCTGTTTTGGGGCCTAAGTCTTGTCCTACTGAGTGGTTTGATGGCTCAAGATAAACTCAAGATGATATTCGTTGGCGACATCATGGGGCATGGCCCTCAGATTGAATCGGCTGCCATCGAAGCGAATAAATTGTATGATTATTCTCCCTGCTTTAAATTCATCGCGCCATTGTTGGCCCAATCAGACCTGGCAATTGGCAATTTAGAGCTGACCCTGCCCGGCAAACCACCTTATACAGGGTATCCGACTTTCAAAAGCCCGGATGAATTGCCACTGGCCCTTCGGGCAGCAGGTTTTGATCTATTGGTTACTGCCAACAACCATTCCAATGATGGCGGATTGTTGGGTGTGCAAAATACCGTCAAAACCCTTGAGAAAAACGGGTTTTATCAAACCGGAACCTTCATCGATTCATCCTACCGCGCCGCACTTTACCCCTTGATCGTGTATAAGGGCAGTTTCAAACTGGCTTTCCTGAATTATACCTATGGCACCAATGGAATTCCAACCCCCAAACCCGCAGTGGTAAACGTCATCGATGAAAAAGTCATCAAAGCCGACATCGAAGCAGCAAAAGCCCACCAGCCCGACGCCATTATAACCTTTGTGCACTGGGGAGATGAGTACCAACTGACCGAAAATGAACGCCAACGCAGTCTGGCCAAAAAAATGCTGGACTGGGGTTCAACGATGGTTATTGGGTCGCATCCACACGTGGTGCAACCGATCAAGACTTATCCATTGCCACAAGCTGATAGTACCATGCGCAATGGCCTGGTGGTGTACTCGATGGGCAATTTTATTTCCGCCCAGACCAAAATCTATACAGACATTGGCCTGATGGTAGAAATTGAATTGGAAAAAAACGCCAGCACCCAAAAAACGGCCATCAGCAAAACCGAGTATATCCCCGTTTACCGCTATCTATACCGGGCGCCAGGTGCGGCTAAATCCACCTACATGACGCTGCCAGTTGCGGCTTTTGAAAATGGCCTAATGGCGACCCAGCAACCGATGTCGGAGGCTACCCGTGCAGCCATGAAGCAAAGCGCCGATGTCATTCGCAAAAACCTGACCCAATTCGGTGCCATTGAACGCAAAGTGAGTGCCGAGGAAATTTTGCAAAGCACTGAAAAATAACATCCTGTGATTGTATCAACCATTGTAGCTGCTGCCAAAAACCGAGTCATCGGCATGCACAATCAAATCCCCTGGTACTTGCCCGCGGATTTGAAATACTTCAAAAAAACCACCCTGAACCACCATGTGATCATGGGCCGCAATACGTTTGAGTCGATCGGCAGACCACTCCCCAATCGAACCAATATCATCGTAACCCGAGATCTTTTCTTTGTATCTACGGATTGTCTGGTAGCTCATTCCATCAATGAGGCACTCGAGTTGGCGTACGACAACGGCGAAACAGAAGCATTCATCATCGGCGGTGGACAGATATATACCCAAAGTCAGCAGTATTGGGACAAAATTTACCTGACCGAGGTGAATCTAGAACCCGAAGGAGAAGTGTTTTTCCCTGAAATCGACTTGAAAAAATGGAAGCTGCGCTTCAAAGAGCCGCATCTTGCCGACGAGAAAAACGAAATGGACTACATTTTCAAAGTGTACGAACGGATTGAAGTCCCCAAAGAAATTGAAGAGGAGGAATAAAAGAATTAAAGTTTTTTTTTGCTTTAGAAAAAATAAGTTTTAAATTTGTACACACAACGCAACCAGTTGTGCTTTTTTTCACCCTTTTCAACAATGATTCTCAGGTTTTTAACCCGTTAAATCCTGAGATCGTGACAGAAGATTTCCTCTATTACGCCTGGCGTTACCAACATTTTCAAGCTACACAACTGCAAACCACCCAAGGGCAATCTCTTGCGGTACTGAGTGTGGGCGAACTCAATCGAAATGCTGGGCCTGACTTTCTCAATGCCCGTTTGCACATCGAAGACACCCTTTGGGCAGGCAACGTCGAAATTCACCTTAAATCTTCCGATTGGCTGCTGCACCATCACCAACAGGATGCTGCTTACAACAACGTGGTACTTCATGTGGTACTAGACGAAGATGTGCCCATCCAACGCATGAATGGAGAGCGATTGCCCTGTCTGGAATTGCGCCGATTGCTCGATCCCGATTTGTGCAAAGCTTATTACCAAATGCTCAACAACGCACTCTGGATTCCGTGTCAAAACCACTGGCACCAAGTCAAAGACCTGACCAAAAAACTGTGGCTGGAACGCTTAATGGTAGAGCGGCTGGAAACAAAATCAGCTTTGATCAAACGCTTGTTGGAGCAAACCCAGGGCGATTGGGAGGAAGTATGCTACCAATTGCTGCTGCGCAATTTTGGCCTCAATGTGAATATGGATCCATGCGAGCAGGTTGCCCGCAGTTTGCCGCTCAAACTACTGTCTCGACACCGCGACAACCTAATGCAGATCGAGGCATTGCTCTTTGGGCAGGCGGGCCTACTCGAAGCAGAATTTGCCGATGCTTATCCCCAGCAATTAAAACAAGAGTATGGTTTTCAGCGCCAAAAGTATGGCCTAGAGCCTTTGCCTCCCGGAACCTGGAAGTTTTTGCGCATGCGCCCTGCCAATTTCCCTACCATGCGCCTGGCGCAATTTGCGGTGCTGTTGTACCAGGGCAGCAATCTGTTCAGCAAGATTTTGGCTGCCCGCGACCTGGAGGAGCTGGCCCACTTGTTTACAGTTACCTTGCACGGCTATTGGTCAGAGCATTACATGTTTGACAAACCATCGCCCCGCAAGCTCAAACACCTGGGGAGCAGTTTCATCGAATTGCTGGTGCTCAATGCCTGCATCCCTTTGGTCTTTTACTATGGCCTGTACACTCAAAGTCCGCGCTTCTGTGATCAAGCGTTGCGGCTCATGCAAGAACTGCCTCCCGAA
>NZ_JBBAKG010000017.1:13622-80891 GCF_040403615.1 Haliscomenobacter sp.
CTGTGGTTGAGCGATAAACCCTGCCCATTTGTCGATACAAAACCCTTGATCTGATTAAAGTCATCTACTTTTGTTGAAAAGCAAGAAGAGAAGACTATGCAGTATTGGCTATATATCCCAACATTCCTTCAACTCAACTGGGCAGAGCAATTGCTTTGGGTAGCTGCGGTAGTATTTACGATCTTGCTGAGCATTTTTTTGATCCTGCAGTTTTTGATCAGAGATCAAGAACAAGGATGGCAAGCCCCTAAAATTATCGATGCCCGGGTCATTCTAACTTTCTTTGCTTTTTGGGCCTGGACGAGCTTACTTGCCCACGTGTGGGAGCCTGGTTTAATTATTTCACTGATCGACGGCTTGCCTTTTGGTATTATTGCGGCAATGTTTCCTTTCTTGATTTTGCGCTTGCGCAAACCCGTCAAAAAAATTGTGCCCTCAAAAAAACTGGATTTCAACTACCAAGAGGCCTTGTCCAGTACCGGAGAGGTTTTGCAGTACATCCCACCCCACCAGGAAGGACTTGGGCGCGTACACATCAACTTGCGCAGAGCACCATATGCATTGGATGCCATTTCCATTGGCGTTGAAATCAAACCCGGTGATTCTGTTCGGGTAGTGGATATTGTAAACGACCACATTCTGGTCGTAGAGCCGCTTCAAAACATTGGCCCCCAAGCACCATTTTAATAATTCCGCTGACTTCTTTATATTTGGCCTTATTCTCCCAGATCAAAACCGTTCAACCATGACTTTGAATGACCTACTCGTGTATGTCGGCAATCACCCCGAGGCCGTTGTTTTGTATTTTGCCATTTTGCCCATTGCAGCCTTGCTTTTGGCCTGGATAGCAGGAGCAGAAGGGCGCAATGCTCCCTGGAACCTGATCTATTCTTCCATTATTTACCTCAGTGCGGTACCCGGTATTTTTGCACTTTCCTTGAACGTATACCTCTTTTTGTTTGAACGGGGAAGCATCATGAATACCGACATTTATACCCAGGTTTTGCCCATTGTGTCGATGATTCTGACCCTGAACATTGTACGCCGCAATGTAGATTTGAATTACATTCCTGGATTTGAAAAACTATCTGGTTTGTTGGTACTCATTGCCGCAACCATTGGCTTGATGTGGCTGGTAGATCGCACCCGGATTTTTGCGATCATCAGCATGCCTTTTTCCGCAGTAATTCTGATTTTTGTTGCCTTGATGCTGGCCTTGCGGTTTGGGTACCGTCAAACATTTGGAAGGAAAGCATAAGAAAAATGGGTATTGCTAATTGAAATTATAATCATCGTCATCGCCTCCATCCTGTTCTTTGCGGAGGCGCTCTGGACTTACCCGGAAAGTATACTCCCGATCAACGGTATATCCAAAAGTGGCGTGTGGCAGCAAACGCATCAGGAATTTGCTAACCAGTTTTAATTTACTAGCTTGCATGCCAACGGTGAAGTCACTTCCATCTGCCAACTTGAAATGCAGCGTGCCTTTGCGAAAAAAATGAACGCCAAAACTTGTACGCTCGGTGAGTACAGAATAAACCCACACAATATGTTGGGGTTGATACCGAAGATAATTGAGCAGCAAGTGGTTGTCGATGCGTAAATTAGCAGTGGTATCTACTACCAATTTACCGCCAACCATACTGAGACCCAAACCAATGATGGAGAAAACGATATTCATCTTAAACGTCAGCACACAAAGACCTGAGCCAAAAGCAAGCAATACGAGGCTCATGGCAAACTGCATGCGCAGTTCACGTAAAATGGCATTGCGCAAATTGCGCATTGCGGGGTGACGGTAAAGTGTTTCTCTGTTCAAAATGATGCAATTGAAAAAATAAACAACAAAATGTTGTTTGGCAAAATAAATTTGCCGTATATTTAACGCAAAAATACCACTCTTTTCGTTCTTTTGAACTGATTTGCAGTAGTTTTTAATATTTTTTTAACATTGGAGCAAATGGCAGAACAGCAAGTGAGTTACAACGAGGACAATATCCGCTCGTTGGATTGGAAAGAGCACATTCGCCTACGTCCAGGGATGTACATTGGCAAGCTAGGTGATGGGGCATCATCCGATGATGGCATCTATATTTTGATCAAGGAAGTGATAGACAACTGCATCGACGAATTCGTCATGGGGCATGGCAAAGAGATTCAATTGAAAATTGAAGACAACACTGCCGAAATCCGCGACTATGGCCGAGGAATTCCCTTGGGCAAAGTGATCGACTGCGTTTCGAAAATCAATACTGGCGGAAAATACGACTCCAAAGCATTCAAAAAGTCGGTGGGGTTGAATGGCGTAGGTACCAAAGCGGTCAACGCACTTTCGGATTATTTTATGGTCAAAGCTATACGAGATGGCCAAATGAAGGTGGCAGAGTTTGAAAAAGGTGAATTGCTGAAGGATCACCCCATCAAAAAATCGGATGAACCCAACGGCACGCTGGTAACATTTCGCCCCGACAACGTCATTTTTAAAAATTACCGTTTTCAAAAAGACCACCTGGAAAACCAGCTCTGGAACTATGCCTACCTCAATTCTGGCTTAAAGCTCAACTACAACGGCTCCATCATTTCGTCTAAAAATGGTTTGTTGGATTTGCTGGGGCGCAAAAGCAAAAATGAAGATTTGCGTTACCAAATCATCCACCTGAAAGCCGATGACCTGGAAGTAGCCATGAGCCACGGCAACCATTACGGAGAGCAGTATTATTCTTTTGTCAACGGCCAAAATACCACCCAAGGCGGCTCTCACCTCAGTGCGTTCAAAGAGGCTGTGGTGGAAACGGTCAAGAAATTTTACAATGCCAACTACGACCGTACCGACATCCTCGGCTCCATTGTAGCGGCAGTGAGCATTCGGGTAGAAGAACCCGTGTTTGAATCGCAAACCAAAACCAAACTCGGCTCGGTCAACATTGCACCCGAAGGACAAACCATTCGCACTTTTGTTGGCAACGTCATCAAGGAGCATCTGGATAATCACTTGCGCAAACACCCCGAAATTGCCGATGCCCTGAAAAAGCGTATTCTGCAATCCGAACGGGAACGCAAGGAAATAGCCGACATCAAGAAACTGGCCAACCAACGCGCCAAAAAAGCCAACCTGCACAACAAAAAACTGCGCGACTGCCGCCTGCACTTCAATGATTCGACCAAGAAAGTAGCAGAAGACATGCGCCGTGCCACCACCCTTTTCATCACAGAAGGGGATTCGGCAAGTGGATCCATCACCAAGGCACGCGACGTACAAACCCAGGCGGTGTTTAGTTTGCGGGGTAAACCGTTGAACTGTTACGGCCTGACCAAAAAGACCGTTTACGAAAACGAAGAATTCAACCTGTTGCAACATGCCCTCAACATCGAAGATGGCATGGACGACCTGCGCTACAATCGCGTGGTCATTGCTACGGATGCCGACGTGGACGGAATGCACATCCGCTTGCTGATGCTGACGTTCTTTTTGCAATTCTTCCCAGAGTTGGTGCGGGGCAATCACTTGTACATCTTGGATACCCCACTGTTTCGGGTACGCGATAAGCAGCAGCGTTTTTATTGCTACTCTGAAACAGAGAAAAGAGCAGCCATCAAAAAATTGCGCGGCAAACCAGAGATCACTCGATTCAAAGGCTTGGGTGAAATTTCACCCGACGAATTTTCAGCGTTCATCGGCCCGGATATTCGCTTGGAGCCGGTGATCATCAATGACAATACCGACATCGACGATGTGCTGTCTTACTACATGGGCAAAAACACCCCAGATCGCCAGGATTTCATCATTGGTAATTTGCGGGTAGAGCTAAACGATGTGGAAACCGAAGTAGAAGACCTCTCGGAGTTGGAAGAGGCTGAAGTAGAGGCCGTATAACAAAAACATGATCAAGCTCTGGAATTACCTGCCGGAATTGTCCTTGGTGATCACAGGATGGTTGCTGTTGGATTTATTCGGCAGTGGATTGTTTCGCCTGCTGGTGCGGCCTCGCGCCAAGCGCTATTGGACTGCCGCAACGGATGGTTTGCAAAATCAACCCTTGCAGCAAAATCCATTTCCTCAGAACTGGCTTGATTACCTGGCGCAAAGTGGCCCGATCATGGACGAGCCTTCTGGCAGGGTTCGACTGCGCATGAAGGGTGTGGTTAAAGCCCGAGAGCAGGGTAAATGGCACCCTGCCGAGTGCAAAGTTTTTTTTACGCTTGCTCCGCTAACGCTGGTCTGGTATGCCGACATTACCCGCGCTTTTCTGGTTTCGATCAAGGCCACAGAGCAGTTTGCTGCGGGACGTGGATTGAGTACCCGTTGGTTGTTGTCCACCTTTCCTTATCGTTGGAAACAGCCGGTGTTGCCCTACCCTATTGCCCAACGCAATGCATTTTTTGGTCTTGCTGGAGCAGTTTGGCAGCCCCATTGGTGGCATTATTGTACAATGGAATGGAGTGAACAGGAAGCTGATGCAGACGCATTCCGGTGTAGCTTTCAACAGCAAGTCTTTTTTTTGAAAGCAAAATTTTCCGACACCAATGCGCTCGCTGAATTAAGCCTTTGGAACGACAACTGGCAACAAGTTCAGGCTGCCCTGGTTTTTAGTGACTATCAGCCTGTATCCGAGCAATCCCTGCCCTTGAATGTACAAGTTTTGGAGAAAAATGCCCAAGGGCAACTGTTTGTGCGGGCAGATTTGCAAGTGACGGATGTAGTGCAGAAAGGAGCTTATGCGTGGTGGTAGTTGTTTTTGGTACAAGTTCGTTATTCGATCTTCAAAATCAGATAACACAGCAACGCCAAGCTCATTTAACCCAAGGCACTAATCCAGCTTAATTTTCGTTTTTAGTTCTCGATATGCGCTACTACCACCACTTCCTTTTAGGGTTTTCACTACTGCTACTGGCAAATTTTGCCTTCAGCCAAAGCTATACTACCCGTACCACGCTGAACCCTAAATTGCAAAAGCAATTTGAAAAAGTGCGCGTCCATGTCGATGCCAAGGCATTTGCAGAGGCCAAGACCGGATTGAATAAAATTTTACAAGAAGATCCCAATTTTATTGATGGCATCATTTTGTTGGCGAATATCCTCTACGACGAACAAGACTACCTCCAAGCCATAAAATCCTACCAGACTGCGCTGCAATTGGTCCCCGATTACCAAACTCGCTTGTACTATCAATTGGCACTGGCTCAAATGCGTGCTGATGATTTCGAAGGTGCAATTCCTACCTGGGATCAATTTTTGCAGCGCGAAAAAAAGAATACAGACGTCATCCAACGAGCAAAACGCAACCGTGCCGACGCCGTTTTTGCGGCAGAAGCCATCAAAAAACCGTTGCCTTTTCAGCCCGAAAAACTTCCAGCCAGCATCAACAGTCCCGATCAGGCCGAGTTTTTGCCTTCGGTGAGTGCCGATGGGCAAACCATGGTCTTTAGTCGACTGATACAAGGGCAGGAAGATTTTTTTGTGAGCACCAAAAAAGACGGCATTTGGCAAGCCGCAGCGCCAATGGTTGCACTCAATACGCCCTTTAATGAAGCGGGACACTGCCTTTCGGCCGATGGCAAAACCTTGTACTTTACGGGTTGTAACCAGGCCAAAAGCCTGGGTGGCTGCGATATTTACGTATCTTATTTTCAGGACAGTACCTGGACGCAGCCCCTCAATTTGGGTGCGCCGATCAATTCCGGTGCCTGGGAATCCTTGCCATCGGTTTCGGCCAGCGGTCGGGTGATGATTTTTGCTTCCGATCGCTCAGGAGGACAAGGTGGTCGCGATCTTTGGCTGAGTCGGCTTTTGCCCGATGGCAAATGGGCCGTTCCGCGCAATTTGGGGCAGCGCGTCAATTCTTCTGGTGACGAACAAGCTCCTTTTTTACACCCGGATGGAACGACTTTGTACTTTATGTCCAACGGCCACCCAGGCATGGGTGGATTCGATTTGTACCTCAGTCGCCTCGATAGTACAGGCAATTGGGGCACGCCCCAAAATTTGGGTTACCCCATCAACACCCGTGCCAATGAAGGCGCGTTGGCGGTCAGTTTGGATGGCAGTCTGGCCTGGTTTTCAACCGATGTAGAAGACACCCGCAACGCCGAAGGCATCAAATTGGGGCTGTCGGACATTTACCAGTTTGCCCTACCCGAAACAGACCGCCCCAAAATGGTGACCTTCACTCGCGGTAAGGTGTTTGACCTGAATACCAAAGCACCACTGGGTGCAGAAATAGAGGTCGTCGAATTGGCTTCTAAAAAAACATTCTACAAAGCCAAAGTTGCCGATGATGGCACTTTTCTGGTCTGTTTGCCACTCGGACAAAACTACGCGCTCAATGCCTCTTACCCCGGCTATACTTTTTATTCGGCCAATTTTGCGCTTGTGGAAGTGCGCAATGCCGATCAGGCCCATGAACTCAGTGCAGGACTGCAAGCTTTACCTCAATCAGATGCTCCATTTGTGCCAGCAGACAAAACCCCGATTGTGCTGCGCAACGTGTTTTTTGAAACAGCTTCCGCCACCTTGCGCTCCGAATCGGCGCCTGAACTGGATCGCTTGGCTGATCTGTTGCAACAAAACCCTGCCTTACGCATTCAAATCAATGGCCATACCGACAATGTGGGTAAAGATGCCGACAACCTGAAGCTATCCGAACTACGCGCCAAAGCCGTATATACTTACCTGCTTTCTAAAGGAATTGCTGCCCAGCGATTGTCCTACAAAGGTTTTGGAGAAAGCCAGCCGATTGCAGACAATGCGACCGAAGAAGGAAAAAAGGAAAACCGACGGACTGAGTTTGTGGTACAGTAAAATCGGACTTTTTTTGCCCCAGTAACTTTCTCCAACAATTTCGGATTTTTTTTAACGCCGTCCTCAAAATATCCTTCCCCAAAACGCAGTTCTCTTTAATAACCAACCTATTCTCTATGAGTACCATTGTCAACTGTGCAGTGGGAACACTGACTGTATACTCGCCCACTAGCAACAAACCCTGGGATCGCCGCCGGGTACAGCACCTGTACCGCCGCATGGGTTTTGGAGCAAAACCCGCCGAAATTGACGCTGCCTTGAAGCGCAAACCGAGCGAATTGGTCGATGCCCTAGTCAGCGAAGCCCTCAACATGCCCTTGCCTCCTCCACCCGTCTGGGCCAACCAAGGGTACAAAGACTACAAAAATTTCAATCAGGAAATTATCCCACAGTACATCGAATGGACAACCCGCTGGTTGCGCGACATGTACACCAATGGCTTCCGCGAAAAACTGGCGCTTTTTTGGCACAACCACTTTGTCACCAGAGCAGAGGCTTACATTTGCCCTGCTTATTTGTATGCCTACCACAAGATTTTGCAGCAATTTTGCCTGGGTGATTTCAAAGCATTTGTAAAAGCCACCGGTACCACTCCGGCCATGTTGATTTACCTCAACGGGGTTCAAAACAACCGCTTTTCACCCAACGAAAATTATGCGCGTGAGCTTTACGAACTTTTTACGCTGGGGCGTGACAATGGCTATACCCAACAAGACATCGTGGAAAGCGCCCGGGCGCTGACGGGTTGGAATGGTTTCACTGAGATCTGCGCTCCGATTGGATTCAATGCTACTTTTTTTGATACAGGCGCCAAAACTATTTTTGGCAAAACAGGGGCTTTCAATTACGATACCTTGCACGATTTACTGTTTCAGGAGCGTGCCGAGCAAATCTCAACTTTCATTTGCCGCAAAATTTACCGACATTTTGTGCATCCTGAAGCGGACGAAACCATAGTACAAGGCTTGGCAAAAACCTTCCGCGACAATAAATTCCAGTTGGCTCCGGTGTTCCGACAACTTTTCAAGAGTGAGCACTTTTTTGACGACGAAGTCATTGGTACCATTATCAAGAGTCCGATAGAGCTGATGGTTGGTTTTTTCCGCCAAGGCGGTTTTGCTTTTGAAAAGCAGGAAACCACCTTGGGCGTATTTTATCTCGGAGGGGAGTTGGGCCAGGAATTGTTTCAACCCGTAGATGTGGCTGGCTGGCCAGGCAACCGCAGTTGGCTCACCAGTGCTTCCCTGACTGGACGTTGGGCAGCCCTCGATTATGGTTTGTATGGCTTGTATACTGCCGAACCTGAAACCTACCGTGCTTTTGCCAAAGCGCTGAGTCCCAAGCACGATGACCCGGTACTGACCGCCAAGGCCATTGTTGATTTCTGGTTGCCCAAGGGTTTACTGCGGGAAGCGGATTACGCGCAAGCCGTGAAGACCTTCAAGTGGGAAGTTCCTGAAAACTATTACGCCAATGGCTCCTGGAACTTGGAATGGGAGTACGTACCTGCTCAGGTTGCACTGCTTTTTCAGCACATTGCACGATTGCCGGAATTTCAATTGAACTAACCAAGCTCAACAAAAGAAAACATGTCCAATCATAAACAAGGCACTTCGCTGCAAGACCCGCAAGCACACGCCCTTTCGCATGAAGCATGGAACCGCAGAACTTTCTTGCGCATGTTGGGGTTGAGCGGCGCAGGATCTATTTTGCTGGGGGGTACGCCCGTAACCGCTTTGGCCAGTTCACAATTGGCTGCATTGCTCAGCGCCATGGAAGGCGACCGCATCCTGGTGCTCATTCGCCTCAAAGGCGGCAACGACGGGGTGAATACGATCATTCCGGTTTTTGATTACGGTACTTATAAAAATCTGCGGCCTGGAATAGCCATCCCTACCAATCAAATCATCAACCTCAATGCTTCTTTTGGCATCCAAAATCGCATGGGCGCACTGGAGAAAATGTGGAAAGATGGCGATATGAAAGTGGTGCACAACGTGGGCTATCCAGAGCAAAACCTCTCGCATTTCCGTTCTTCCGATATCTGGGCAACGGCCAGTGATGCAAATGTGCTCAATACCAGTGGCTGGCTGGGTCGCTGGTTGGAAAACATCAATCCCGATTACCTGACCAAACCACCCAAAATGCCACCAGCCATTCAGATTGGTGGTGCAGGGAACCTCGCCTTTACCAATACCCAAAGCGACAACATGGCGGTAGTGGTAAACGATCCAGAAGATCTGGCCAAAATTGCCCAGAGTGGGCGCTTATACGATCCTACCGATGTACCCGATTGCTACTACGGTGAACAATTGGCTTACTTACGGACCCTTACCAATACGACTTTTACCTATGCACGGGGCATCGAGGTGGCTTATAAATCGGGCAAAAATACGGTGGAATACCCAGCAAATTTGGGCGCTCAACTGGCGCTGGTGGCTCGCTTGATCAAAGGCGGCCTGGGTACGCGCCTGTATATGGTTACTTTGGATGGATTTGACAACCACGCTGATCAAAACCGCAACCACCCCGCCTTGCTCGAAAACATTGCGCAGTCGGTGAGTCTCTTTTATCAAGACTTGCAAGCCGGGGGCTGGGCTGATCGGGTTTTGGCCATGACCATTTCCGAGTTTGGCCGGAGGCCGGAGCAAAACGCATCTCAAGGTACGGATCACGGTGCCGCTGCACCTTTGATGCTTTTCGGCCCCGGGCTCAATGGCAATGGTTTTGTGGGAAAAAATCCCAACCTCAAAGACCTGGACAAGGATGGCAACCTAAAATTTTCAACCGATTTCCGTCAGATTTATGCTACTGTATTGGAAAGCTGGTTGTGCATCGGCAGCAACGAGGTAGATGCCGTAATGGGCAAGCGATTTGAGCGCATCCCTTCTTTGGGCTTACAATGTGCGGTGAGTACCAGTACTGCTGCTGTACAAAACCGTCGCCTAACCATGAAACTCATTCCTGGACAGCGCGAGGTGCAGATTCAGTTCGATTTGCCAGAAAGTAAAATGGTGCAATTGCGGATTGTGGGCATCACGGGCCAAGTTTTGCAAGAACAAAACCTGGGTTTGCGTGCAAGGGGAGCTCAGCAAAGCAGTCTACAATTGAAAGACAGCATTTTGCCAGGGATCTACATTGTACAATTGCAAGCCGAAAACCTGTTGGGTTCTGAAAAGGTGTTTTTGCATTGATGAAAAAAATGACGCCATTCCTGCTATCTTTGGACGGCAAATTTATCTGATATGCAACTCTACGATCAAATCCAGGAAGCCCTGGCGTTTTTGCGTTCAAAGACCGACTTTGAACCTGATTTTGGCATCATTCTAGGCACTGGCCTTAGTGACTTGGCACAGGAAATTGAACGGGTAGCCGTTTTTCCCTACAAAGAAATTCCTCATTTTCCGGTATCAACCGTGGAGAGCCACAAGGGAGAGCTGGTATTTGGATACCTCGCGGGTCGCAAGGTAGTAGCCATGGCAGGTCGCTTTCATTACTACGAAGGCTATACCATGCAGCAAATTACTTTCCCGGTGCGGGTGATGAAGTTTTTGGGCATTCAGCGCCTGTTCATCAGCAACGCAGCGGGCAGTGTCAATCAGCACATTTATGCTGGTGATCTGGTGTTTTTGAAAGACCACATCAACCTGCAAGCCGATAATCCCTTGCGTGGCCACAACGACGAACGCCTGGGACCTCGCTTTCCCGATATGCTGCACGCATATGATCGGGCTCTGAATGCCCGAGCATTGGCCATTGCCCGGGAGCAAGGCGTAGCGGCACACGAAGGCGTGTATTTGGGCTTGCAAGGACCGAATTTGGAAACCCCTGCGGAATACACTTTTGCCCACAATATGGGGGCTGACGTAGTTGGGATGTCTACCGTGCCCGAAGTACTGGTGGCTCGACACATGAGTTTGCCTTTGCTGGTGGTGAGCATTGCTACCAACCGCTGTTATCCAGTTGAGGACATTCGGGAAACCAGTCTGGACGATGTTGTTTCCATGGCCAAAAGCGCAGAAAAACGCTTGTCGGGAATCATCAAAGCATTGTTGACTGAACTTTGATCCAATCCCCTTGATCCAGTTGTAATTGGTTGCGGTTCTTTACCAGAGTAACCGCAACCAATTAATCGCGCAAAATGCGGTATGCGCCGTAGCCCAAAAGGCCCACCACCACTACAATTCCAATCAAGGAAAACGCACTGCTGGCAAAAATTAGCAGGGTTGGCATCAGTTTGATTATCCCTCCACCAATCATTACTACGACTAAAAGACCCACCAAGAGTTGTTTGTTGTTCATTGTGCACAGGTTGATTTGGCAAAAATATAGGCGCAAATCTGCGTTTTTTTGAGCAAACTTGCTGCGTCAAAAATAGTGGAAATCAAAAAGTTTTTGTTGAAAATCTAATCTTTACAGTGCGAGTACGGTTTTCATGCTCAGGAACACCAGCAGCACCCCCAGCGTCATGCTAAGCAAAACATAGAGCAAGGCCATTCCCAATTGCCCGTTTTCAAGCAGGTTCAAGGTTTCCAGACTCAAGGTAGAAAAAGTGCTGAAACCGCCGCAGAATCCGGTTATGAGCAGGTATTGTGCCGTAGGCTGCAATATTCCTTTGGATCGGAGTCCCGCTAAAACACCTATGATGATGCAACTGAGTAAATTGGTCCAAAATGTAGCCCAGGGAAAACTGGGTACTGGCTGGATCAGCCAACGAGACATGGCCAAACGCGCCAGGCTGCCGATTCCTCCCCCCAAAAAAACCATCCACCAATTGATCATACTGCGTTATTCAAGTGAAGCTGCTTCTTGATTGCCAATACCCGTTTGTGCAGGGTGTAAGTCAGCGCACCTGCCGCCATTGCCATGATCAGGATGAGCAAATGCATGTTCATGGAGGCGTGAAAAGTAAACACGAATAGAATGAAAATGGAATTGACAAAAACCAATATCCCGGTTGCTTCCATGTGGCTATTGCCTGCATCGATCAGCAAATGGTGAATGTGTCTTCGATCGGGTTTGAAAGGAGAGGTTCCCCGCATCATCCGGGTGGTAAATACGCGCAAGGTGTCAAAGATCGGGATGATCATGATACCGATGGCTACTGCCGGACTGTTTGTAAAGCGATAAGCGTGATCGAGGGGCAAATTGTAGTTGAAATCGATGAATTTCACAATAAGAATTGCACAAATCAGACCGATCAGCAAAGAACCTGTGTCTCCCATAAAGATTTGAGCAGGGGTAAAATTGTAGCGCAAAAAGGCCAGAATACTTCCCACCACAGCACAGGAAATAATCGCATATTCAACTTGCGCTGTCAGGTAAAACCAGCAACCCAATACCCCGGAAATCAATGCCCCAATACAACCGGCCAACCCATTGATGCCATCGATCAGATTAAAGGCATTCACCAACACCAAAATGAGAAAAATGGATACCAGCAGGTAGACCAAGGGGTGGAGGGAATTGTGCACACCCAGAAATCCGTGAAAACTATGAAGCTGGACGTGAGATTTGACCACGATAATGGTGGCGGCTAACACTTGAGCTACTAGCTTTTTGGACGGAGAAATTGGCTCAATGTCATCTTTTGCGCCAATTAAAAAAATGATGACGAAAGCACCTAGGAGATACTGAATTTGATTGAACACGCTAGGTGGCGTCCACATGATCACCGCAAAAATAACACCTGCGAAAATCGCAATTCCGCCCAGTGAAGGGGTACTTTCTTTGTGAGAGCTTCTTTCAACTGGCGCATCCATCAGGTTTTTAATCAACGCAATTCTGATGATGGATGGAATAGCAAAATAGGTCAATGTAAATGCCGTTGCAAAGCATTGAAAAATAAGTTCCATGGGATCAGAATTTATTTTGCAAAATTGGGTACTTCGTTGTTTGTGAATATCCACTCTTGCAAAAGAAGTAGGAATAGGAAAACTCTTATATTAAAAGCTGGAGTCGTCAACTCGATCCAGCCAATCGGCAATTTCTTTGGCCACCGTTTCAACACACCCTTTTTGGAAAGGCGAGTTAATTCCGGCCAATTCTACCAATTCCAGGAATGATTTGCTGCCTCCCGCTTTGCACAAGCGAACGTAGCTTTCCCAGGCGCTAGCATGGTCTTGTTGGGCCCATTTCCAATATTGAAAGGCACAAATTTGCGCCAGTACGTAATCAATGTAGTAAAATGGAGTCGAAAAAATATGTCCCTGCTTGTGCCAGAAACCACCATCCTTCAAAAAAGCATTGTCGCCATAATTGCGATGCGGCAAATACTTTTTCTCCAACGCAGACCAGGTTTGATTGCGTTCAGTTGGAGTCATCTCCGGATGGGCATAGATCAGGTGCTGAAACTCATCTACTGCTGTGCCATAGGGCAAAAAGTAGATGGCGTTGGACAAATGCATGAACTTGTACTTATCGGCTTGATCGCCGAAAAACAAACGCATCCATGGCCAGGCAAAAAATTCCATGCTCATGGAATGTATTTCACAAGCTTCATAGGTAGGCCATTTGTATTCACTCAAGCCGATGTCCCTACTGCTGAATACCTGAAAGGCGTGCCCACATTCATGGGTTAGCACATCTACGTCACCGCTGGTGCCATTGAAATTGGAGAAGATGTAAGGTGCGCGGTACTGCTCAATGTAAGTACAATAACCGCCAGTTGCTTTGCCATCTTTGTTTTCCAGATCCATCAGGTGAGCTTCCTGCATCAGCGTGAAAAACTCATTTGTTTCCGGCGACATTTCGCCGTACATCTTTTCAGCTTGTGACACAATCCACTTGGGTTCGCCCTGTGGTTTGGGATTGCCCGATGCAAAACGAAATTCTTCATCGAAATAGTACAATTGGTCCAATTTTAGCCTTTTGCGTTGACGCTCGTACAAACGGCTAGCCAATGGAACAATGAATTGAGCAATTTCTTCCCGAAAAGGGATCAAATCCTCAGCACGATAATCAGAGCGCGTCAGGCGATCGTAAGAAAGATCTGTAAAACTTGGATAATGAAGCTTTTTAGCGATATCGTCCCTGGTTTTGACCAGGTGACCAAAAATGCTTTCAATGGCTTCCGCATTGTTGGCAAAAAAAGACCATTTGGCTTCACTGGCGCTTTGGCGCGTGGCCCGATCTGCCGACAACTCATGAGGCAAAAGTGCAGACAAATTGAATTTTTCACCTTGAAAATCAATCTGTGCTCCTGCTTTTATGCGGATGTATTCTGTGGCCAGGCGATTTTCTTCCTGAAGATCCGAAAGTACTTCTGGTGAAAAAGTGCGGCGATTGAGGTCGGCGAGTCTAAAAAATTGTGGACCCCACAATTTTTCAAAATCACTCCGGTAGGGAGTGGTCAATAATTTGTTGAGTAACTCGGTATTGAAAGCCTGAAAATTAGGCAGTTCCTGGTTGAAGAAGTTGTTTTCTTCCTCATAGAAAGCATCTCTGGTATCAATGGTATGCCGAATGTGGCAAATATTGTACATGCTATTAAAAACCGCACGGATCTCATTGATCTCTTCAAAGGTGGTAAGCTGTTGTTCAAAAGAATCAGCTTGAGTAAATTCATTGAATAAGCGTTCAAATTCAGCGGATAACTGCGCCATATTTGGGCGCTCGTATTCAAAATCTTCGAATTTTAGCACCTCGGTATCGATAGTCTCCCTTATCATACGTCTTCTGGGTTGTTGTGGCGCGATTCAATTTTTTTAAAAAATTTCGGGCAAGATAAGGAAATGCGGTGGCATATGAATTTAAAAACCTAGCATTTCTTTTTAATTTTGCCAGATGGACTTAAAACAACTGATTGATACTGACCGCTTGCCCCAACACATTGCCATCATTATGGATGGGAATGGGCGTTGGGCCAAGCAGCATGGGCAGCCGAGGGTGTTTGGCCACCACAATGGGGTGAAATCTGTACGAGAAACAACGGAAGCAGCAGCAGAAATCGGTATAAAATACCTTACGCTTTATGCTTTTTCTACCGAAAACTGGGGTCGTCCCAAGTACGAAGTGGATGCGCTGATGACGCTCTTGGTTGATACACTGCACAAAGAAATTGCTACGCTCAATAAAAACAACATTAGGCTCCAAGCGATTGGGGATCTCAGCAAATTACCTAGCAGTACTTACCGGGCATTGTTGGATGGCATTGCCAATACCAGTACGAATACCCGCATGACTTTGGTTTTAGCACTCAATTACAGCGCCAAATGGGAGATCCTGGAGGCAACTCGCCAAATGGCAGCCTTGGTCAAAGACGGCAAGCTGGAATTGGATCAAATTGACGAAGCCACCTTTGCAAATGCGCTATCTACCCGAGGTATCCCCGATCCAGAGCTGTTGATCCGGACCAGTGGAGAAAACCGCCTGAGTAATTTCCTTTTATGGCAATTGGCTTACGCAGAATTTCACTTTACGCCTACCATGTGGCCAGATTTCCGCAAGGATCATTTATTTCAAGCCATCATCGATTTTCAAAACCGCGAACGCCGGTTTGGGAAGATCAGTGAGCAGGTTTTGTAATGGACTGGAAGCTAAAATGACTAGACATAAAATTAAGGTGTTGTATTCCAACACAAGCATCAAAAAACCAGAGATTATTGTACTTTTGCACCGCCCTTATCAAAGAGAACTTTTGTTTCACCATCATAAAACTCGTAAGCAGCCATGCCTTTTGATATCGACATGCTGAAGGCTCACTATGAGTCACTTCCCGCCAGAGTAAATGCGGCCAAGCAAGCGCTGGGTCGTCCATTGACACTCACCGAAAAAATACTCTACGCCCACTTGCACGCCGACTCTCCGCTGCAAAGTTATGGCCGTGGCAAGGATTACGTATTCTTTGCTCCCGACCGCGTAGCCATGCAAGATGCAACGGCGCAAATGGCCTTGTTGCAATTTATGATGTGTGGTCGAGACAAAACTGCCGTACCCAGTACCGTCCATTGCGATCACTTGATCCTAGCCAAAGACGGTGCCAATACCGACCTTAAAACCGCAGTAGACATCAACTCCGAAGTCTACGATTTCTTGTCCAGTGTTTCCAACAAATACGGCATCGGATTCTGGAAACCAGGTGCAGGGATCATTCACCAAACCGTGCTTGAAAACTACGCTTTCCCAGGCGGTTTGATGATTGGTACCGACTCTCACACCCCCAACGCAGGTGGTTTGGGCATGTTGGCCATCGGAGTAGGTGGCGCCGATGCAGTAGACGTAATGGTAGGCATGGCCTGGGAATTGAAAATGCCCAAGCTGATTGGTGTAAAACTTACAGGCAAACTGAATGGTTGGGCTTCTCCTAAAGATGTGATCCTCAAAGTTGCCGGTATCCTGACCGTGAAAGGGGGAACCGGAGCGATTGTGGAATACTTTGGCGAAGGCGCTCAAGCGATGTCTTGTACAGGCAAAGGTACCATCTGTAACATGGGTGCAGAAATTGGTGCAACAACTTCTACTTTTGGTTACGACGAATCTATGGGCCGCTACTTCCGCGCTACCGAGCGCCACGATGTAGCCGATTTGTGCGATTCGGTTAAAGAATACTTGACTGGCGACGATGAGTGCTACGCCCATCCTGAAAAATACTTCGATCAAGTGATCGAAATTGACTTGAATACCCTGGAACCACACGTCAATGGCCCTTACACGCCAGACTTGGCCTGGCCCATCTCTGAGTTTGCCCAGGCAGTAAGAGACAATGGTTATCCACAAAAATTGGAAGTTGGTCTGATCGGTTCTTGTACCAACTCCTCTTATGAGGACCTGGATCGCGCTGCATCGATTGCTCGCCAGGCCAAAGAGAAAAAACTGGTTGCCAAAGCTGAGTTTACCATTACTCCAGGTTCTGAGCAGATCCGTTATACCGTAAACCGCGATGGCCAACTGGCTACTTTCGAAGAAATTGGTGGCGTGGTAATGGCCAACGCTTGTGGCCCTTGTATCGGTCAGTGGTCACGCCACACCGATGATCCTAACCGCGCCAACTCGATCATCACTTCGTTCAACCGCAACTTCTCCAAACGCAACGACGGCAACCCACAAACGCGTTCTTTTGTGGCTTCTCCTGAAATTGTAACTGCGTTTGCCATTGCGGGCGACTTGACCTTCAACCCCCTGACCGACACCCTGATCAACGAAGATGGCGTAGCGGTTAAGCTTGATCCACCAAGTGGTGCAGAATTGCCAGCAAAAGGTTTTGCTGTAGAAGATGCAGGCTATCTGGCTCCAGCAGCGGATTCTAGCCAGGTGGTGATTAGCGTAGCTCCTACTTCCAGCCGTTTGCAATTGCTCACACCTTTCACCCCGATCACCAACGATCAGGTACAAGGCATGCGCATTTTGATCAAAGCAAAAGGAAAGTGCACAACGGATCACATCTCTATGGCAGGGCCATGGTTGGAATTCCGTGGTCACTTGCAGAATATTGCCAAAAACACCTTCATCAGTGCCATCAACTATTTCAATGGTGAGGTTAATCAGGTGTTGAACCTAGTGACCAATACCTACTTGGCGGTTCCGGATTCTGGTTTGGCTTACCGCGATGCAGGCATCAGCACAGTGGTATTTGGCGAAGAAAACTACGGTGAAGGTTCTTCTCGCGAGCATGCAGCAATGCAGCCTCGTTTTCTGGGTGTAAAAGCGGTAGTGGTAAAATCTTTCGCGCGCATTCATGAAACCAACCTGAAAAAGCAAGGTGCCCTGGCGCTGACTTTCGCTAATCCAGAAGATTACGAAAAAATCCGCCAGGATGACTTCATTGATATTCAAGGATTCGAGTCTATCGCTCCTGGTCAGCCTGTAACGATGGCATTGAACCACAGCGATGGCACTTCCGAGACCATCGAATTGCTGCATACCTACAACGAACAACAAATCGAATGGCTGCGCTCAGGCTCAGCTTTGAATAAGATCCGTCAGGAAATGGGCGTTGCCTAATCCCTCTTTCGGAATAAAATAAAGCAGAAAGCCTCTCAAGAAATTGAGGGGCTTTTGTTTTTTTGAGAAAAAGGCAGAAAAAACGAAGAAAGAAGTGGAATTCCTCGTAAAAATGAATTATTTTTGAGAAAATTTCTCAAAATGATAGTAGAATTTACTGTAGGAAATTATCGCTCATTCAAAGATAAAGTTACCCTGAGCCTGGAGGCTGGGACGGTAAGTGAATATCCAGAAAATACCTTCAAAGTAAAAAAGCTGAAACTGCTCAAAAGTGCCGTGGTCTACGGAGCCAATGCCAGTGGAAAATCCAATTTACTGCAGGCAATCAGTACCATGCGCGAGGTGTTGCTCAACAATTTCAAAAAGCAAAGCACCAATACCTTACCCGCTGAACCTTTTTTACTGGAAGACAGTTGTGCCCAATTGCCTTGTTTTTTCCAACTGAATTTCATCATTGAGGAGGTGCTGTACCGCTACGGTTTTGAAATAACTGCCGAAAAAGTGAATTCTGAGTGGCTGTACCGCAAAAAAGCCAACATCGAAAAGCCCCTCTTTTTACGCGAAGAGGACGTCATTGAGCTTTTTACAGGGTTTGAAGAAGGCAAGGATTTGGAGGAAAGAACCCTGGACAATGGCTTTTTCCTGGCGGTTTGCGATGCATTCAATGGTGCCATTTCCAAAAAAATCATGCATTGGTTCAACAACCTGAGCATCATCTCAGGCGTACACCACGATGGATACCGCACTCAAACCCTGGAAATGCTCGAAAATCAAGCTACCCATGATGACCTGAAAGCCTTGATTTCCCTGCTTGATTTGGGTTTTGAAGACCTGGAACTAAGCAAAGATACTCCCGAAGAACCCCGAATGATGCAAAGCATTTCCATGGTGGCTGAAAAATCGGTTCAATACATGACCCGTTCTCGGAGAAAGATCAAAACCATTCACAAGGTTTTTGATCAAAAAGGCTTACAAATGCGGGAACAAAAATTCGACCTGGATCAAATGGAATCTTCTGGTACCCAAAAAATATTCGACATCATTGGCCCTATCTTTTGGGTACTCAAAAAAGGTGGTATCGCCATCATCGATGAGTTGGACGCCAAGTTGCACCCCCTATTGACCAGGGCTTTTATCCGCATTTTTAATTCGGAAGAAAATAACCCGCACAATGCCCAGTTGGTGTTTGCTTCGCACGACATCAACTTGCTTTCGTATGGCCATTTTCGCAGGGATCAAATTTACTTTGTAGAAAAAGACCATTTTGGCGCTTCCAATTTGTATTCCCTGATCGAATTCAAAGAAGTGGGCCAAGGCAAAATCCGCAAAGACCGGTCTTTTGAAAAAGACTACATCCAAGGGCGTTATGGTTCCATTCCATTTCTGGGAGATTTTTCAAAATTGATTCAACAATGGCAAGGAGAGGAAAAATTGACCGCGAATTAGGTTTTGGAAAAAATGAAGTCCGTCCCAAGGCTTTTAGATCTGAGCGGAAATTTTTCCTGATTGTTTGCGAAGGCGAAAAAACTGAACCCAATTACTTCAAAGGCTTGAGTCAATTTATACCTCGAGGTACCGTTGAACTGGTCTTAGACATCCATGGAACGGGGCGAAACACCCTGAGTTTATTGGAAAAAATAAAAGCCATCCGCAAAAACAAGGAAGCAGAATACGATCGAACTTACGATGAAACCTGGGCGGTGTTTGACAAGGATGATTTCCCGGATGAGTATTTTAACCGGGCAATTTTGATTGGTAGGAATGAACGTGCCCCCATTTTTTGCGCCTGGTCTAATGAAGCCTTTGAACTCTGGTTTCTATTGCACTTCAACAATTACCCCGAGCCTATGGGGCGAAAACAATATGCTAAATTGCTGGAAAGGGAAATAAGCCAACTCCTAAGCGGGCCGTTCAAATACGAAAAGAACAATGCGGCAATGTATACTCTTTTAAAAACGATCGGAGATGAACCCAAAGCCATAGAGCGGGCCAAAACCTTGCATCAACAATATGAAGATGAAAACTTTGCGACCCACAATCCTTGTACTTTGGTGTATCAACTGGTAGAAAAACTGCTGGAATTAAGTTCATTTTAACCCAAATAAGCTTCCTGTCGATAAAATCTTGCTTTCCAGAGAAAAAAATGGACAGCTTAACGATTTGGTAACAATTTGACCGAACAAATAAAATTCTTGTTCGCAATCACCGACTTAATTTTTGAGAAATGAAAAAAGCAGGCATACTTCTCATTGGCTTCTTCTTGTTCAATCTTGGCAACGCAGAAGCTTCAGATGTAAAAACAGGAAACAAAGTAACGCTTTCCACCGATTCACCCAACAACATTTATATCGCTGCGGGCGAAGTAAATGTGAATGCCAATGTCGCTGGAGACTTGGTGGCTGCTGGTGGTGAAATCCGCATCAATGGCATTACCCAGCAAGATGTATTGCTAACGGGTGGCAAAATCAGCTTCGACGGTCAAAGCGAAGGGGATGTACGCTTAATGGGCGGCGAAGTTCGCATTACGCAAAACATCAAAGGCGATTTAACCATCACCGGTGGCAAAATCAGCATCGACAAAGGGGTTACGATTGGCGGTGATTTGATCATCGTGGGGGGTGAAGTCAACCTATTTGGGGATGTAAAAGGCAGAGTGTTCATCGCCGGAGGCAAATTCTTCCTCAATGGCAATGTAGAAGGCGGCATTGAAGCCAAATCAAGTTTCCTCGAAATAAACGGTCGCATCAATGGCGAATGTGAATTGGCTGCACAAAAACTCATTTTGAGTAGCCATGCCTTTTTTGGCGGCAATGTAAAATACTGGACCAAACAGCACAGCCCCAGCTTTGATGGCAAATTGGCTTCTGGTGCAAAAGCAACGTATGATTCCTCTCTCAAGCCCGATTGGCTGGATTGGGAATACAAAGCGGGAGATCTTTCCCAGAAGGTAAAGCGCGGGGTTGGTTTCTTTCAGGTATTCAGTGGCCTGTTGATGACCTTGTTGTTGATCGCCTTTGGAGATAAATTGTTTACACGCTATGCTGGTCAGGCCAGCAAAAATGCTGGGCCAGCCTTTGGCTTGGGTATGTTGCTGTTGTTTGGTGTCCCGATCCTTTCAGGTATCGCTTTCATCACAATCATCGGTATTCCTGTGGGCGTCGTTGGTATGGGTGCCTATGGCATCATGCTGAGCATGTCTACTGCATTACCCTCTGTTATTGCTGCTTATGAGTGGCGGAAGCTGAAAGATCAAAATTGGACAAAAGGCGGTGTAACCCTCGTTGCCGTGGGCATCTTCCTGGGCTTACGTTTGGCCTCCAAAATTCCTGTTTTTGGCTCGCTATTGTCCTTCATTGCTGCCGCCGTTGCCTTCGGATACATCTACATGATCATCCGCAAGAAGATTGATGTTGAAGCTACTGCTGCTGCGAAGTCAGACGACGAAGATCATAAGGATGGAGAGGATTTTGTGTAATTGAATCCAGTTGTCCCGAATTAAATTCTGAACGCATCATTAAAGCCTAAAGTAAAGATAATCTTTGCTTTAGGCTTTTTTATTGATTGGATGTAGAGCCAATCATACAACCTTCCAGCTGAGCAATCAACTCTTCCATTTTCTTCTTTGGCAAGCGAGGATTGCAGCGCTCTAGCCTCTTGAGCAGGGTGATGCCAATTTGGGGAGTACAAATGGCCTGTTCTACCAATTCTTTGATGACCCATAACGAACCAAATACGGTCAGGCCATTGTCCTGCGCTTCTTTGCGCAGATCGCCGTCGCCACTAAGCAGTGGGCATTGGCGTTGTACCGCCAGGAAAAGCACGGATTTATCGGTAAGGCGCTTCAAGTTGCGGCGGGTGTGAAAGCGGAGGATGTGCAGCATCTCTTCGCCACTGAAATCGATGATTTCGACCCCCTCGGATGTCAAGAACCGATTCAAGGTGGCCATTTGTTCGGGATGATTGATCTCGTTGACCACAAACCCGGTTGTCAGTATCCGGTATTCCAGTTGCATGAAGTATTCCAAAGCCCCGGCTTTGATCAGGTCAATGAATACGTTTGTATCGGTGATGATGAGGTCTTTCATGCCAATTGCTCAAGTTTGTCCCGAAATTCGCCCAGGTTCATCTCTGCCAGATGAGCGGCATGATTGATCGAAATGACTTCTTGCCCTATTGCCCGATACAGCAATTGGATGAAGCGCCGAGGGCGCTCACGCCCCCCAAAATCTCCAGGTTCATTGCGGTGGTAGCCTTTCACCCGGTAATTGGTATTGAGTCTGCGGTAAGTATTGGCATTGATGATGCCCAGGTGCAGAGCCCTCGGAAACAATGCCGCAATGGAAATTCCCCAACGCTCCTTGATCAATTCCAATTCTTGCAAAAAGAAATGAAACCGCTCTTGTGCCATTTCCGTACGTGCAATTTCGGCGGGATAAAGCACCGCTGAGGCAAAAGTATGGCAAAGCCGCTCTACATCTTTTTCTTCCAATCGGGTATCAAAAGGCAGGCTATGGTGGGCCAGCTCATGCAAAGCCGTGAAACGCTTGCGCACTGCATTGTGCTTTTTGTTGAGCACAATCACCTTGTGTCCTTGCACCAGGGCTTTGAGGCCATCAAAGGCATCATTGGCATCAATTTCCAAAACTTTGAAGCCGTGGTCTTCCAACATTTCGATCACGCTGGGAATGGGGTCTGAGCCCAGGTTCCATTGCTTGCGCAAGGATTCTGCCGCAATTTGTGCATCCGGAGCATTGGATACAGGTACTGCGTACTGAAAATCGCTGAGATGCAAGGGGATATTCAGCAGATTTTCCAATTCCAGGTAGCGTTCCAAAAAAGCGCGGGCTTTTTCGATTACCGCCACTTCTGCGGTTTTGCTGAGTCGGGATATTTTTTTGCGAAACTCAATCCCTTGCAGGTCAATTTTCACCTCTGGTTCTGAAAAGAAAAAATCTACTGTTACACTCAAAGCGTTGGCCATACGGATCAATACGGTGCTGCCTGGCAGCATTTCTCCTTTCTCATACTTGTTGAGCGCCTGCCGGGTTACGGCATTCTCCATTTTGTCGGCTAAGTCTTTTAGCGACAATCCTGCCATTTTTCGGGCACTCGTAAGCCGTTGACCAAATAGATTTTCCATCGTTTTTTCCTTTCCCCTTGGATAAATTCAATAAACCTGCTGTGGTATTTACAATTCAGAATCTTGTTGACAAAATTACAAAAAAAATTAAATTTGTCAACCAATTTCAAGAAAAAAATTACAAAATGTTGCGTAGGTGATGGACTAGATCGTATTGGTGTAGAGCACAAAGAGGAGACGGGAGCACATCAGATGGCGCTGAAAAGATGCTTACAGCAGGTTTAGATACAAGGTGTCGTCTTTCAAATACCGGTCAATTACCCTCGGAAAAGCATACAAACCAAGTTCTTCGCGGCGGATTTGTATCCAGTTTTCGGGCAGATTTGATTCGATGGCACTGAGTTCAAGTTCCCAAAACCGCACATTGACAACCTGGTGGGTCAAGATTTGTTGAAAAACCTGGGTGCCTGCGCGGAGAGTAGACAGTTTCAACCCCATCCAATTTTCCTGAATTCTTTGGTGTAAATCAGGCCATTCCATTTCCAGCGATGCTGTTTCTAGCAGTGGGAACTGGTAAAGGTCTTGCCAAATGTCTTTTCCTTCCCGCTTTTGAACATAGACCTGCTCTTGGTGATTGAGGATCAGGTAGTGAAAAAAGCGGGTGGTTTTGACTATCTTTTTTGACTTTACCGGAAGTTCTGCAATCCGTTTTTCATTGAAGGCTACGCACTGATCTATCATTGGGCACTGCTGGCACTTGGGGTTGCGGGGCAAGCAAACCGTGGCCCCGAAATCCATAATGGCCTGGTTGTACAAACCTGGTACTTCCTGATCAAGAAGCGAATCGGCCAACTGACTAAATTGTTTTTTACCCGTTGTACTGTCCTGCGGAGTACTGATGCCAAAAAAGCGCGCCAACACCCGGAATACATTGCCATCCAATACTGCATGTGGCAAATTAAAGGCAAAAGAAGCAATAGCAGCGGCGGTGTAAGAACCTACACCTTTCATCGCCAAAATGCCTTCGTAAGATTCCGGGAATACGCCATTCAGCTCATTGGCTACATAACGCGCTGCTGCCAGTAGATTGCGGGCTCGGGAATAATACCCCAAGCCTTCCCACCGTTTCATCACCTCATCATCGGGGGCAGCAGCCAGGTCTTGAATGCATGGATAGGCCTCTACAAAACGCAAATAATAATTCATGCCTTGCTCCACGCGGGTTTGCTGTAAAATAATTTCGGAGAGCCAGATGTGGTAGGGATTCTGGATCGACTTCCAGGGCAAAGGGCGATCGCTTGGCTTGTACCAGGCCATTAAACTGCGTTGAAAAAAACGCTCTTTGTTCATTGAAAAAAATTAGACACTGAAGAGAAATCTCCACCGCCAAAGTTAACCATCTGTAGAATAAAGAGGGAAGTATCGGGTGATTTCAAAGAAAAATAAATGCGTGTGAAAGCCTAAGTTTGACGCAAAGAATAGAGCAAGCATTCTCAAATATAGCCTTCGGGGTGGTTAGTCGTAATCCATTGTGGTATCTTTATACCGTTTGCCAATCAAGTCTTTAAGTTCTTTGCGGGCAAAAAAGATACGGCTCTTCACGGTACCGAGTGGCAGATCCAAGTAATCGGCAATCTCCTGGTATTTGTATCCCTGGTAGTGCATGAGGAAGGGAACTCTAATGCTGTCGTCCAACTGCTCCACCAAGCTAACGAGTTCTTTCATCATAATACTGGATTCTGCACGATTGGAAATCGTATTGACCGAAGAGTTGATGTAATATAGATTGTCGGTTGAATCAACAATGGTGTTTGCCTTGGCCTTTTTGCGGTAGTTGTTGATAAAGATGTTCTTCATAATGGTAAACAACCACGCTTTGAAATTGGTGCCTGGGCGAAATTTATCCATATTGGTCATGGCCCGATAAGCCGTCTCCTGATAAAGGTCTTTGGCGTCTTCGGCATTCTTGGTCAGGTTGAATGCAAAGGAGTGGAGCAAAACGGACATTTTATCTAGCTGGGTATGGAATTCTGTTGCTTGAGACATGCTTACTGATTTTGTTTAACCTTGGAAAGGCCCAATGTTTTTCGTTGAATCAAAATTAGGCAATAGTTAAACAAAATGCAAAATTAAAGACCTTTTTTTAGCTTTTCGGGTGTTTTTATTTTTAAACTTTTAAAAATAAATTTATAAAAAATTGACCTTTAGATATTTATGAATAAATCTAAAAAACCAGCCTTCTATTTTATTTTCAGAACAAAATGAAAGATAAGTCTGAATTCCAGAATTTTTGATTTCATACTCCTTGAATATTAATACAACGTTAAACAAAAAACCCTTTCTGGACGTCCAGAAAGGGTTTTTTGTTTAACGTTGTATTCGACGGATGTGAAATATCTACTTTTGTGCAGTTTGGATTAATCTTAATGCAACGAAAGAGAAAACAATATTCGGCAACCAGGCACCCAACCACACCGGGATGGTTTGTCCCAGGGCAAATACGTTGGTAAATTTGGACAAAAAAACGAAAATGGCTCCAATTCCGATTCCTAAAGCCAGATGAAAACCAAAGCCACCGCGTACTTTGCGGGAAGCAATGGCCATCCCGATAAAGGTCAGAATGAAAATGGTAGCTGGATCAGCGGTACGGCGATACAGTTCAAATAGGTACTTGCGGGTGTTGCTGGCGCCTCGCTCATTTTGTTGCTGAATGTATTTCATCAAGCGAGGAGTCGTCATCATGCTTTGTTGGCTGGTGTAGTCTACAAAATCTTCAGGAAATAAACTCAAGGTTGTATCTATTGATTCTGCTGTGTGCATTTTCAATGCTTCTTTCAAGCCTTTGAATGTGTGTGTGCTGTAATCCCAAAGTCTCCATTTTTTGGTTTCCGGCATCCATTCTGCCCGATCTGCTTTGGTATAGCTTACCAGTTCCTGTCCTTCAAAATGTTCGATCCGAAAATCGCGGGCTGTACTGTCACTTTTGCTGTAAAAGCCGATGAAAACCTTCGTTCCTGGAGCTACAAAGAGATGGATGTTGGCCGTTTTTCCTTTATCGTCCGTTTTGTCGATGTATTTATGGGTAATATCCTGGCGGTATTTCTCCCCAATGGGCATAATGAAGTGGGTACAGACGAGGTAAAGCAGGGTTAAAAAACCAGCGCCAAAAAAATAGGAACGCATCAGGCGGTTAAAACTGACTCCTGCATTAAAGATCGAGATGATTTCAGAGCTGTAAGCCATACGAGATGTAAAAAAAATCACCGCAATCAAAGTACACACCGACCACAATTGCCCACCGATCCAGAGCATAAAACTGGGGTAGTATTGCAGGATGATTTCGGCATTCGAAATAGGTTCCTCAATAAATTTCTCCACTTTTTCACTGAAATCCAGGATCACGGCAATCATCAAAAAAATGAGTATGGTAAAAAAGAAGGTCGCCAAAAACTTTTTGATGATGTACCAATCCAGAATCTTTACGTAGCTATTCATGCCTTAAAAATTGAATTACAAAAGTAGTTTATTTAAAGGAGTACCCAAACCTACATTGTGTACATTGTTTTTTTGGGGAAACGACAAAAAAGTTGTAAAATCGTCGTTCATAACGAAACGTTTCCCGGTGAATTCAACATTTTTATCCTCACGGTTCTTTTTGGCTTGCGGTGCCTTGATTCTGGTAATGGCATTGGGCTTTGCTTTGCCTTTCCTTTTTCCCATTGCTCAATTTTTGTTGTTCATTTTCATGGCAATCGTATTAGCAGATTGGATGCTGCTTTTTCAAGCTTCGGTTACGCTGAGCGGTACCCGGCGTTTGCCCCGCATGCTGAGTTTGGGCGATGAAAATCCAATTTACCTCGATCTGGGTAATGACTCCAACCTGCTGCTGAAAGTAATCATCATCGACGAACTTCCGGTTCAGTTTCAGATACGGGATTTTTCGAAAAAAATCACTTTGCAAGCTGGCGAATTGTCCTCTGTACGTTATGAACTGAGACCCCTCGAACGCGGAGAATACATTTTTGGCGCAACCAATTGCTACATTTCCGGCTTTTTTGGCCTGATCGAACGGCGCATCAAAATCAATGAAAGCCCCATGCGAGTGGCGGTATATCCTTCGATTATCCACATGAAACAGATGGAAATGCGGGCCTTTGAACGCATTACTACCCGGGAAGGCATCAAACGCATTAGACGCATCGGCCACAGCTACGAATTTGAACAAATCAAAAATTATGTGGCTGGAGATGATTTTCGCAGCATCAACTGGAAAGCCAGCAGCCGCAGAGATGGCCTGATGGTCAACCAGTTTGAAGATGAACGCGCCCAACAAGTCTATTGCCTGATCGACAAAAGCCGCGTCATGAAAATGCCTTTCAAGGGCTTGAGTTTGGTGGATTATGCCATCAACGCTACTCTGGCCATCTCAAACATCATCATCAAGAAATATGATAAAGCAGGATTGATTACCTATTCGGATAAAATTGGGGCTACCATCAAGGCGGACAACCGCCCAACCCAATTGAATTTCATCATGAATGCCTTGTACAATGAGAAGGAACGAGCGCTGGAGGCGAATTATGAATTGCTGTTTCACATCAGCAGCAAACTCATCAACGGGCGGAGTTTGATCCTGCTGTTTACCAATTTTGAAAGTGCTTTTGCGTTGGAGCGGGCACTGCCCATTTTGCGGCGTATCAATCGGCGGCATCTGTTGGTCGTGGTGTTTTTTGACAATACCGAAATCCGCGAATTCGCAGAACGCGATGCGGCTGATCTGGAAGGGATTTACCAACAAACCATGGCACGTAAGTACCTGAGCGAAAAAGCACAAATGGTACTTACCCTAAGACAATACGGCATTCAATCCGTACTTACCCGGCCTGAAGACCTATCCATCAACACCATCAACAAGTATTTGGAACTAAAAGCAAGAGGCTTGATTTAGAGACGAAAGATGAGAAATGACCCCACTTCAATTCTGGCCCAATTCTCATCTTTTATCTCTCAGCATTATTCCTTAGGAACGGAAACGAAATAAAGTAAACGAGTTGGCTGAGCTATTTTTTGATTTGGCAAGGCGCGAGGAAGGCGCATAGTGTACTACGCAACTGACGAGCAACGCAGCAAAATCAAAAAAGAGCTAGTCAAGTGTTTACTTTATTTTATTTCCGTTCCTTACTCTTCTAGGTGAGGAATATGCTGCCCCCCAACAATGCGAGAGACAGGATTGCCAGCCAGAGGCGCAAATCCTGGGTGTAGTGATTTTGCTTTTGGTTCGTCACATTCGTTTTGGGTTGGTTGCAGAATGTTTTTGTCTCTACTATTAAACCAAAAAGGATGCCAGACCGACGAATTAAGAAAAAATAATTATATTTTTATTAGATGCACTTGCAATAAATTGATTATAAGCTCTTTTTAACCTTTATTGCACCCGTTGAATTTTGCGACTTCCATTGGAGGATGTACATGCCTTCGGGCATTCCCGCCAGGTCAAGTTGGTTTCCGTTCCTTCGGACTGGCCAATTCTTTCCCCTAAAGTCCAGTAAGATCAAATCAACCTGATCCAAATCGAAGGGTAAAATCAGATGAAGTTTGTCGTTGGTAGGATTGGGATACACTTTGGCAGGAAATGAAGTAACCTGATCGAAACAAACGGCCTGGATTGCCGACCAAGCCACTGTACCATCCAGATCTACAATTTTTAAGCGGTAGTAATTGCAGCCAAACCGGGGCGCAGAGTCCAGGAATTGATAATGTCGGGCTTGAAAGCTATCCCCTTGACCACTGAGGCGGCCAATCTCTTGGAAAATCATGCCATCCGCGCTTCTTTCAATGGAGGTATATTCCACGTTGGTTTCGGTTGCCGTCTCCCACTGCAAGGATACGGTTTGGTTGGCTTTTTCAGTGGCACTAAAATCAACCAGTGTGATGGGTAAAAACCGCGATCCCGAAATTTGAACATTGTCAATCCTCAACGTTGCGGCCATAGCAGCTGGATCTTGCCCGTATGGATGAATGCGCAGCCCTATGCTCGCTCCCTTAGGCAAAACTATTCCCAATCCAACCCCATCACCGCTGCATCCGCCCGCACCGAACCCCCCATAAGTCAACAGTCCAAAATCCCCAACCGAGGTATAATAGGAGACCGCAAAACTTTGAGGTCCGGATGAAGAAGACAGGCTGGACGAAAAACTGAAGTCGGAAATCAGCAAATCCGTGGTTTTGGCAGTGAGGGTGAATTCCAAATATTCTCCATCAGAATAGGTATCCGAAGTAGACCAAAAATTGGTGGCCCAAGTATTTTGACCCGAACAAACCGCTGGAGTACCTATGTTGTTGCCGCCAGATTGGTAAGCATCTGCCCCACTGCAAGAAGGTGCAGTGTAAGAGGCCCGAATCGGTATTGAAGCGATGGCGGAGGTAACATTTTCAAACGACCATTCTGCCAAGGATTGTCCATTCAGCGCAAAGCCCACCCAGAGCGCGCACATTGCGCACCAACATGTTTTCATTTCCATTATGTTTTGAATTGAAAAAAATGTGGGTGAAGAACAAAACTGACGCAAACATAAACAATCGCCAGGGCTGAATCAAGTCTAACCCTGGCGATCAAGATTGGTCAAAAAGGCACACTAAATGAGCATTTAAAATTACAAGGTATTGATTTTAAAAATTTTATACAAAAAACCTAAGCCCCTATCAAGCGAACTGCACTGGAACCAAGGCTGTTCAAGTGTCGGCTGTTAAAGGTGCTGCTCAAAGCGTTACTTCTTGGCCCAGTTCCGGGATTTCTACGGCAGCAAACCCCACACTGAGCAATAGCGCACTGAATGATTTTTGGGTGTCGTAATCCCCGTGCACCAGGAAAATCTTTTTGGCGCTTTCACGCTGATTGCGCAAAAACTCCACCAATTCCAGTTTGTCCGCATGTGCAGAAAAGGAATCCATAACTTCAACGTCCGCTTTTACGGGTTTAAAATCGCCAAAAAGTCTCAGTTCTTTGGCACCATTCCTTAATCGACCTGCCGGAGTATTGGGGGTGGCGTAACCCACAATCAGCACTGTATTCTTGGGGTTGTCGATGCCGTGGTACAAGTGGTGTTTGATGCGGCCTACATTGCCCATCCCTGAAGAAGCGATGATGATGCAAGGTTCTTCGGAAACATTGAGTTTTTTGGAGTCTTCGGTTTGGCGGATGTAATTCAGGCCATTGAATCCAAAGGGGTTTTCATCAATGGTAAGATAATCCGACAGTTCTTCGTCAAAACACTCGGGATGGGAACCGAAAATCGCCGTGGCATTGATGGACAACGGACTGTCTACATAAACCGGAATTCTCGGGAGCTTACCTTCATTGGCCAGTTTGTCAAGAATGTACACGATCTCCTGGGTACGGCCCACACTGAATGCGGGTATGAGCAGCTTGCCCCTTTTCTCCACGCAAGTATGGCGAATAATTTGCAAAAGGCGATCGGTTTCTTCTGGAGCTTCATCATGGGTGCGATCACCGTAAGTAGACTCACAAATGACGTAGTCCATTGCTGGCATGGGTTGTGGATCGCGCAGAATGGGTCGGTGAGGGCGACCAACATCGCCACTAAAGCCCAAATGGATGGTGTGGCCATTTTCTGCTATGCTCAGGCTTACGTTGGCGCTGCCCAGAATGTGGCCTGCGTCCCTAAGCATCACTTCTACATTGGGATGAACCTTGAATTTTTTTTCATACGAATAAGAAACGAAAAGCTCCATCGTGGTGCGTACATCTGCCCGGGTATAAATCGGCTCTTCAAAGGCGATATCGTCAAAATTTTTGTTCTTCTTTGACTGTTGTTGCTTGTATTCAACTTCGCGTTCCTGGATCATGGCGCTGTCCATGAGCATCAGTCCGCTCAAGTCGCGAGTGGCGTGGGTTGCATGAATGGATCCTCGAAAACCGTCTTTTACCAGTTTGGGAATCCGCCCTGCATGGTCGATGTGGGCATGTGACAGGATCAGGCAGTTGATTTCTGCTGGATCAAAAAGCCACTTTGCGTTGAAATCTTCGAGGTTTTTGTCGGCTCCTTGATATAGGCCGCAGTCCAGGAGGATTTTGAATCCATCTTCCAGGGTAATCAAATGGCAACTTCCGGTTACTTCCCGGTCTGCACCGCAGAATTTTATTTTCATTAGAGCTGATTTCGTTTAGGGTGATTAATTCCAGGTCTAATGTAAAATAAAAATGCCATTCCAGCAGAACTATGTCTTGCTAAAATGGCATAATTAAAATTATAGGTATGGAACAGAATTAATTCGCAATCAGCTTGATTCCTCCGTAATTGACATTGGCCTTAATCATTGGGGAATCGCCTTTGCCAACATGTCCCTTTACGACGTGTGAAGTAGGTTTTTGTACTTCATAAGTCACATCCATGGCTTGTGGATAACGTACTCCAGCATAATTGGCAGCGGCATCCAGTTGATAGCAACAAAGATCAGGCAGTACTTTGAGGATTACATCCGTATAGTTGGCTTTCACCGTGGCATTGGTCAATCCTTTGGAAAACGATACATTGCAACTGCCATAATTCAGATCGAGATCCAGGCTCTTGGAAATATCGCCCATCGAAACCGAGTTGTATTGGCCGCTGATGTTGACGCTTCCAGCGTTGGTGGCTGCAAACTTGCTGTACATACCCGTAGCTTTCAGGTTTTTTACATTGCCCAGGTTGTAATTGTCGTATTTGGCGGTGGTGGTCAGTGAATTCAGTTTGGGCGCGTTCAAACCTGAATAGGCACTATTGACGGTGAGGTCGTTGGCATCGCTGACGGTTAATTTTGAATAGCTCAGTCCAATGTAGGCATCTTCAGCCTGGCCGATGGTGCCATTGCCGTAGGCCAATTCAAAGTTGGAGCCATTTCCTACCGATTCAGTTTTGAAATTGCCGTATTTTACCGTGAGTTTGGTTTTGCCACTCACCGATGCCAGGTAAACATCTCCATAGCGTTGGTCTACTTGCAGGTTGATCGTGGCAGGAACGTATACTTCGTAGTTGATTTTGTAGTCGGCTTTATCGTTGTCCCAAATCCAGGAACGCCGAATGGTTTCGATTGCCGTTTCGGCCTTTACGTAATCAGCACCATCGGAAAAATTGACACTGATGGAGTTGAAAACTTTCTGGGCATCCTCTTCCGTGCCTTCTTTCACCACGATGGTGACGGCGATTTTTACGCGATTTTTGTCCCAGGTTTTCACCTCGATTTTTCCGTACTTGTTGCTCAAGTAAGTGGTTCCGTTGGCGGAAATGTCAAACTCTCTTTTGATGGTTTTGGTAAATTCGCCTGAAGTTGTAAAACTGCACAAAGAACAGGCGATTACACTGAATAGCATCATCATCGAGAGGGCTTGCTTCCAATCATAAACTGACTTCCTCATTGCTCGTGGTTTTTTTGGGTTGCGGTTTGGACGACCGCATTTGCTCCAATACCCGCTCCAGAATGGCGACTTTGGTTTGATAAGTTTGAATCATGGTCGCAATGATTTCCTCTTCCTGGCCTTTGGGGGCTACGCAGAGTTCTTCCTTCAGCTCGGCCATTACCTGATCCATTTTTTTCATGTCGGCCATGAAACTTCCATTTGGCTCAAAACGGGCCAACTGCTGAACCTTGGTGCTGATTTGCTGCCGATAGTACTGCTCCAACTCAGGGTATTCGGGATTCACTTGCTCGATGATGGCGACAGGATCGGACTGTTGCCAACGGGTGAACATGCTGCCACCAATACCACCAACGACCAGAATGGCTGCCACTGCTGCTGCCAACTTAAAAAACCGCTGTACGGTGAGGGGGCTACTGCTCGAACGTTTATTTAACTTCCGGTCAATATCGGCCCACACCTTCAAACTGGGAATCGCGTCATCAAATGCTTCGCGGTTGTCCAAAACAAAATTTTCAATTACATCTCGTTGCATGATAAAAACAAATTTGAAACACAAAAACTCAACAAACTAACAATCAATACACAAAACTTAAAACCCCAACGCCCTCCGTTGGTTTTGTTGGGTCAAAATATCTCTTAGCCGCTGTTTTGCCCGACTGTATTGTGATTTTGAAGTTGCCTCGCTGATGCCGAGGATTTCCCCAATTTCCTGATGGTCGTATCCCTCCAGCATGTAGAGGGAAAAAACCACCCGGTAGCCGTCGGGCAATTCAAACAGCGCACTTTTTATGGCTTCAACGCTCATCCCTTCTGCGCTGGCGTCCAGGTGATCATCGGATTTAATGTTGCCGTGTTTGTCTTCCAACTCACTGAATTGCAGGCGCCTTTTTTTGAGCGCGTTGATGCAATTGTTGACCACAATCCGCTTGATCCAGGCCCCTACTGCCGATTCAAATTTGAAGGTATTCAGCTTGGTGAACACATCCAGGAAAGCATTTTGTAGAATGTCTTCCGCCTCGAATTCGTCTTTCACCATCCGCAAACAAATGTTGTACATCGACTTGGAATAAAGACGATACAACTCGAACTGCGACTGTCGGTCGCCTCGTTTACACTTCTCTACCAGTTCGCGGTGTGTGTTAACGTAATCCAATTTTACAATCTTATAGGTTGTTAAGCAACGCAGAAAAATTAACTTCCCGATTTTGGGTTTTGAATAGGAAGTCGAACGTTTCATTTCAAGTGAGCTTCCTTTTCAAAACCCTCTAAAAAAATTGGGAAGTAATTTTTTGCGTCATACTTAAGGCCAGGTTTCCTCTCAACGGGTCTATTTACTTCCAAGGACAACAAGTGTTAAAAAGGGTTGCACGTAAAATAAAAAAGTTTGGACGGAAATGTTCTTCTGCCCAAACTTTTTCATTTTCAACCCAAAAATCGGTGGTTTATTTCTCGATTACCACTTTTGCGCTCAGCACTTCCTGGTTGATGGTGATTTTGTAAAAGTAGTTTCCAGCGGGCAACTGGCTGCCATTCAGCTCATTGGTATAAACGCCGGGAGCCGCTTTATCGTTGCGAATTACCTTGACCAATTTTCCATCGGCACTGTACAAACTGATGTTCAATTGGGCAGTTTCGGAGAGCGAATAGTGTAAGGTATTCGTTTGCTGAAATGGATTGGGGTACAAACCCAACAAGCTAAAGGAAGATGTCTTCAACTTAGCATTCCGCAAGGAAGTAGCTACCGGGGGATTGAGTGGTGCAGGTGCATCCAAAACGGTTTTGGCCGCACTGGCCGCGCTGGCTTTACGGAGGCGGTTTTCACCATTGCGGCTGTACCAAGCTTCTACAAAACGTTCGGTTTTGTTTGGCTTCAACACATCGCTGAAATAGTAATTGGCTTGTACGCTATCCGCCTTGATGTCGAGGATAAAGTGGCCATTTTCTACCAGATCTACAAATTTCAAGTGTGGATTGGGAATCCCGAGATTGGCGCCAGGAAAAGGCACAATTGGCGTATTCATTTGCTTTTGTAAGGCCAGTGCAGTGGGACGGCTGCCTAGGTTTTCGTCAAAGTTGGCGGAAGTGATACTTGGAGTCATGAATTCAACCGCCAAAGAACCTTGTCCGGTAGCTGGATTGTAACCAGGGTTGGCCGTGTAGTTCGGCAATTTGCCAATACCGGGTAAATCAAGAATGGTAAGGTTATTGGGCTTTTCAGGTACATCGTACGCAAAAGAACAATGGAAATCTCCAGTCAGCATCACTACGTTGTTGATTTTATTGTTTTTGAGGTGGCGCAAAATCTGTGCGCGCTCAGCTGGATATCCGTCCCAGATATCGAGAAACAGGCCTTCCAGGCTTTCAAAGGTGAACGCCGGATTGTTGAGGCCAAAGGCAGCCCAACCCACGTTGAATTCTGCAAACATCACCTGCTGTCCGATTACTTTCCAGCGGGCTTTGGAGGTAGACAATTCTTTGAGCAACCAGGCTTTTTGGGCTGCGCCCAAAATGGTGCGGGTAGTATCTTGAAGTGCAGGGTTGCTGATGCTGGCCAATTGCAGTTCGCGGCCTTCAAGGCGAGTATCCAACATCAACAGATCCAACAGGTTTCCGTAAGAGATTTTGCGGTAAACGGAAAACTGAGCGTTGTCGCGAATCGGCATCCATTCAAAATAAACCTGCTTGGAAATGGCTTTGCGCGCATTCCAATCTCCTTCGTTGGTCTGGTGGTTTTCGGCACCGTCTTTGTACGAATCATTGGCGCTTTCGTGGTCGTCCCATACGGTGATGAACGGATGCTGCTGATGAACACGAATCAAGCTGGTATCCAAACGGTACAAAGAATAACGGGTGCGGTAATCTGCCAAGGATAAAATTTCGGTTTTGGGCTCAAGCATGCGGGTTTTGGCAATGGTTGTATCTCCATAACCTCCTTGGGCGTATTCGTAGATGTAATCACCGAGGTGAATGATGGCATCAAGGTCGCGGCGCTCGGCCAAACGCTGGTATACATTGAAGTAACCCGCCTGGTAGTTGGAGCAGGTAACTACGCCAAATTTCAAGTGGCGGTTTTGATCAGCGGTTGGGGTTGTTTTGGTTTTGCCGGTAAGCGAATTGCGGCCCAGCGCTGTAAATCCATAATAATAGGTAGTGCCTGCCTGCAAGCCTGTCACATCGATCTTTACGGTGAAATCACGCGCTACGTTGGTGGTAAAGCTACCGTTGCGTACTGCGTTTTTTAGTTCAGGGTCGGTTGCTACCCGCCAGCGCACTTCAATTGGGCCTCGTTCGGGTGACTCAGGGGTAACCCGCGTCCAAATGATGACGCGATCTTCCAGGGGATCTCCACTGGCTACGCCATGAAAAAACGGCGCCCATTGGGGATTGGCGGTGGTCAAATCCAGCCGGTTTTGAACGGTGGCACCGTGAAATGGGTTCTGGTTATTTTGCCCAAAGGCTACGCTGATAGCAAAGCAAAATAAAATTGCAAGGAAAGGTGATTTCATTGGAATGGTTGTTTTTGTATCATTTCCTCAAAGGAAGGCGAGAAGAATGAACTAAATATAAATGCATGGTTAATTCTGTACACAGATGTCGCATTTAAGTCTATCCAAATGGAATTAAAGTCTAAAACATGGTGAAGACTATCGACAAGTTGCCTATTTTTAGGAACATTAACCAAAATCCAAAAATCTATTTATGAGCGCACATGAAATTGACTACCACATCCATGGCGAAGAGATGCAGTTTGTGGAAATTGAACTCGACCCGATGGAAACCGTCATCGCGGAAGCTGGTAGCTTCATGATGATGGACGATGGCATTGAGATGGCCACAATTTTCGGTGACGGGAGTCAATCTGACACTTCAGGGCTGTGGGGCAAGTTGCTTTCGGCAGGCAAGCGCCTGATCACTGGTGAAAGCTTGTTCATGACCGCCTATACCCACGCCGCAGCCGGCAAAAAACGCGTTTCTTTTGCTGCGCCTTATCCCGGAAAAATTATTCCCCTGGATTTGAGCACATTGGAAGGTAAAATCATCTGCCAAAAAGATGCTTTCCTGTGCGCCGCCAAAGGTGTTGCCGTAGGCATTGAGTTTTCTCAGAAATTAGGCCGTGGTTTTTTTGGTGGAGAAGGCTTCATCATGCAAAAACTGGAAGGCGATGGCATGGCCTTTGTACACGCAGGGGGCAGCATCATTGAGAAAAAACTGGAACTGGGCGAAGTGCTAAAAATTGATACAGGTTGCCTAGTGGCTTTTACCCGGGATATTGACTACGACATCGAAATGGTGCGCGGGGTTCGCAACATGATTTTCGGCGGCGAGGGCATTTTCTTTGCCCGTTTGGAAGGTCCCGGTACTGTCTGGATTCAATCGCTGCCCTTTAGCCGACTGGCTGATCGGGTACTGCAAGCTTCTCGCCATTATGGCAAAGGCGGCAAGGATGAAGGAAGCATTTTAGGTACTCTTGGCAATTTGTTGGACGGCAATTGATGATTAAGTACTGATGATCGCTCCTAAGTCGTATTTTTGAACATGCTAATCATCGTTCGAATCTTAATACTGCTTTTCATTATTGCCCTGATGGTTTTTATGGGGCACCTTTCAGTGCGTCTGGACAAACGAAAGCAAAAGGAAAAATACCGCAATTTTTTTCAGGATACCCTGGGTTCGATTTGGACAACCGGCGGGGAAAGTTTTTTACCCGTACCTTACCTAAAACCAGAAGAAGACCCTTATTGCGAGCGCTTGCGAAAAAAACGCAACCTCATTGTGGCCCTTTTTTGGTTGATTTGGGTTGTCATCATCGTTTTTTTTATCTTTCTATAAAAAAAGGGAAGCAACCAATATCCATTGCTGCTTCGCCTTTTTTTATCTCGATTGATGAGTGCTAATTCTGCGCAATCAAATCGTGCATAATGCGCAGGGTTTCACGGATGTAAACATCTTTGGAAACCCCATCAATGAAGTCTTTGTTTCTGGCTAAAGTCTTTTCGTTATCCGGGCTAGATTCCATTTTCTTGGCGTCCAGGGCAATGTTACGGGCCCCTTTGTTGATCACATCCTTGAAGGCATTGCGGAAATCGTTGGAAAGCTTTTCCTCAGCTGTTTCATCCTTGCGGAATTGATCGATATTGAGCATCACCGAAGAGTTTTTGCGCTCTGCTTCGATGTACTTCGCATGACCCAATATTTTTTGGAAACCAGGATCTTGCTCCAGTCGCGCTTTGCTGCGACGCTTCAGCTCTTCCAGGTTTTTGATTTTGAACGCATTCTGGCTATAGGTTGCGGCTGGAATTTCAGTCCAATTCAGCGGATAATCCTCTTCGCGCTCACCAACGGGCAGGTAATGGTAAGTATCCGGCAAAACGATGTCAGGCGTGACTCCACGCAATTGGGTAGAACCGCCATTGATGCGGTAAAACTTCTGGAGGGTAATTTTGATATCGCCCAATGGCTTGAACTGATCGTACCCGCTGATGGCCTGATCGAGGTTGAATACCCGTTGTACTGTTCCTTTCCCGTAGGTGGATTTACTGCCCACAATCACGGCACGACCATAATCCTGCAAGGCTGCTGCCATAATTTCAGAGGCCGAGGCCGAGAAAGAGTTGACCATGATGACCAGTGGGCCACCGTATTGTACTGCCGGGTTGCGGTCGTAATTGATTTCGGGCTGATCAGTGCGACTCTTCACCTGTACTATCGGGCCACTTTCGATGAAAAAACCCGACATTTTCACCACATCGTTCAATGATCCACCGCCATTGTTGCGCAAGTCGATGATCACCCCTTTGACATTTTCGCCCTTGAGTTTTTCCAATTCCTTGGCAACGTCGGGTGCGCAAAAGCGGCCATCTGAGCGTTGGAAATCGGCATAAAACTTGGGCAAATAAACGTATCCTACCTTTTCTTCAGGTGTAGCGCCATCCAGAATCAGCGATTTGACATAGCTTTCTTCAAATTCCACTACATCTCTGATGATGCTGATTTCTTTGGTGCTGCCGTCTACTTTTTTGATCATCAGGCGCACTTTGGTACCTTTCTTGCCCCGGATATGCGTCACTACTTCATTGGTCAGCATGCCTGTGAAATCAACCCATTCGCCGTCGTCACCTTGGGCAGCTTTGAGGATGAAATCATTTTCTTGTAATTCCTTGCCTTTCCAGGCAGGCCCTCCGACCACCACTTCGGAAACTTTGGTAAAATCCCCTACGTTTTGCAGGCGAGCACCAATTCCTTCCAGGCGACCAGAGATATTCAAATCAAAGTCTTGCTTGTCGGCAGGTTCCAGAAAATCTGTATGTGGATCATAAAGGTGCGTAAAGCAATTGAGGTAAAGACTCAATCTGTCGTTGCGCTTGGTTTTACTCAAACGGCTGTACCAGTCGTCATAACTCTTGAGCAATGCTTTACGGGCTCCGGCTTCGATGCTGTCGGGAGTGCTTGGTGCGGCGGTTTCTCCGGGTTTGGCAGATTTTAAGCCTTCCTCTTTGTCCATGATGCGCGCCAAAGTCTCGTATTTGAGCATTTTGTGCCACATTTCTTTGAGTTCGGCATCGCTTTTGGCGAATGAGCGTTTTTCCGGATCGGTTTCATATGCTTCTGTGACACTAAAATCGAAAGGTTGAGCCAAAATCTCACGGTAATACCCCTGAGTTTTGAGCATTGATTTTTCCATCAAGCCAATCGAAAGGTCAAAAAAAGTGGAGTTGCCACTGTTCACCTCATCGTCCAATTTAAGGCGATAAGTGTCCAGTTTTTTGACGTCATCCTGCGTAAAAAACCGTTTGCTGGGATCAAGAGACTCCAGGTATAATTTGTAAAATTTTTCGGAAAAGCTGTCGTCCATGGTTTTTGGATCGAAATGAAGCTCGTTCAAAAAAGAGACGATTAACTTCATCAACACGGCATCTTTTTCTGCACTCACTGCTGCCCTGCGTGGATAAAAGGCAACCAGGAGAAAACCGGCTAACACTACCGATAGAAATATTGGTCCTCTAAACTTCATAATCACCGCTTTTAACGATTGAACGTTTGTCTTTTTAACGAATTGGTTTTGTTCCATGGGTTACGCGCCAAATAATTAACGAATAAATAACAACTTTGGGAAATTATCAGCGAAAGTTACGAAGAAAGTTAAAAATCAGGGGCATTGCATTCTCAACCCGAATTCTTCAAAGTTTCATTGCTTCCATTATTTTAACGCTGATTGATCAAAAGTAGTTGCAAAAATTAATTTTCAATATTTTCAAAAAATATTGAAAATACGCTTTTTTTTCTTACCTTTGTACCAATCAATTCCGAAAAGCTATGGTCTCTCGAGTACGCATGAAGTTAGATTTATTTGCACAATCCTTTCTATTGCTTACCCTAATCTTGGTTTTTTCTTCCGAATCTAAACAAAGTTCCATCATCACGCTGATTGCCCTGGTATTGGTTCAAATTCTCAGTATTGCTCAGTTGTGGTTGAAGCATGCCTATCGACCAGCAAGAGTTTACTTGGGGCTGTTTTTGGCAACGGGAGTTTTACTTCCTTTTGGCTTGTATTTTTTCAACCCTTTGGCCTGGCTGATTTTGCTGGCATTAAGCCTGATTTATTATACCCATACCATTAGAATTGCTTTGGTGGTGTTGCGGCGTCCCAGGTCTTTTTGGGACATTAGTTAATTACCAATGTATTATGAAGAGATATTTTTAATATGCTAAAAATTAATATTAATATCTAGCATAGTGGAATTTACACCCTTGAAGATAGTGTTGCCTTTACACTTCCAAAAAAATAAATTATTCTACCAAAAGCCGTAGAAATTCATCCAAAAACCTAAAATAAACATTACTTGCTAATAGATAGGCTATCTTTGTTCCATCACATGAAAGTAAGTGATCATCTAAAAGAAATTTAGTACGCAAGGTTGACTTGCAAATCATAAAGATATTCTTGGCAACTTACACACTTCTGTGTGTATTGTCAAGGGTTTTGGGAATAGGAAGTTTGGTTGCCCCACTTCAAGCCGGTGAGACGGTTTAAAGTGGGCAACTTTTTTTTGTACCTACCTTTTACATTATTACACTTTTCGTTAACATCATCCCACCGTTTAGTGTTATCTTTGAGACAGCACGCGATTCTTCAATCGTCCTTGATACACCAAGTTGTTCATTCCATGCTCAAATGTCTAATCGTAGATGATGACCTGATGGCCCGCACTGCAATGGAAAACCTTTGCAAGCGTGTCGAAAATCTCGAAATCGTAGCCAGTTTCGATTCGGCAGAGTCTGCTCTGGCCTTTCTGAACAACGATCGGGTTGACCTTGTCTTTTTGGATATCGAAATGCCTGGATTAAGTGGCATCGAGTTTATGGATCGCCTGACTAGTTTTCCGCACATTATCATTACTTCCTCTCGGACAGAATATGCTTACGAAGCATTTGAATATCAGGTAATCGATTACCTCAAAAAGCCCATTTCTTTTTTGCGTTTTCAACGGGCACTGGAAAAAGTAATGGATGCGGAACGACGTATCCAAAAATACAAAGAAGATGCCAAAGACATTTACATCCGCGAAGAGGGAAAGTTGGTGAGGATAAGTTTGGATGACATTTTGTTTTTTGAGAACCTGGGAGATTACGTTACCATCCGAACCGCCAATGGCAAGCGGCACATTATTCATGGTACAATGAAAGGGATTGACTCAAAAATGATCGATCCTCGATTTGTAAAAGTGCACCGTTCTTACATCATCAACCTGGACAAGATTAAAGACATCGAGGAAAATACCTTGGTCATTGCGGAGACCGTCATCCCCATTAGCAGGAGCCATAAACAAGGGCTGCTGAATCGGCTCAATTTTCTATAAGTATGGACAACATCTCTCAAACGGAAGAGAATTACCTCAAATCCATTTATAAAATTTCGGAAAAAAGTGGCGCCAAAGCCAGTACCAACGCCATTGCTGCAGATCTGAATACCAGCGCAGCCTCGGTAACGGACATGATCAAGCGCTTGAATGAAAAAAGCCTGGTGCTGTATGAGAGTCGCCGCGGAGTGAGCCTCACCACTGAAGGCTTGCGCCTCGCCACCGAACTCATTCGCAAACACCGCTTGTGGGAGGTTTTTTTGGTAGAAAAACTGCGTTTTTCCTGGGATGAAGTGCACGATATTGCAGAGCAACTGGAGCACATCAAATCCGAAGAGTTGGTCAAAAGGTTGGATACTTTTTTGGCTTTTCCAAAATTTGACCCCCATGGAGATCCCATTCCGGATGCCGAGGGCAATTTTACTTTTCGAAAGCAGGCTCCGCTTTCCGATTCAAAAACAGGCGATTGGGTGATTGTCGTAGGGGTGCAAGACCACTCCCCTGCCTTTCTGCAATACCTGGATCGACTTCATTTAGGATTGGGAGCCACCTTGTCCGTTTTAGATTGTCATGAATACGATGAATCGATGAAAGTGCGCCTCTCCAATGGAGACGAAGAAACGTTGTCGAGGAAAGTCTGTGAGCATTTGCTGGTACAAAAGCAGAATAAAACATAAAGCCGTAGAGCAAACCCCACGGCTTATTTATGGTAATAAATCAAGCATTGCCATTTTGATTTCAAGCTACGCTCGCTTGCAGATCAATTCACTTTCAACCATTTCATGGGTATTCAATGCATCAAAAGTATACCCTAAGGCAGTAAAATGCTCCAAAACTTTAGGTAACGCATATTCAAGCCGCTCCTGAGATTTGACGCTGTCGTGAAACACAACAATCGATCCTGGAGCAACATTTTGAACCACATTCTTGAGGACTTGATCCGGTGAAATGTTGGTATCAAAATCTCCACTCAATACATCCCACATCACAATCCGGTAATGGCGCAGCAAAAACTGAGTTTGCTTGGGCGTAACGCGGCCATAAGGAGGCCGAAACAATGAAGTGTTAGCCTGACTTGCTCCTTGGCGGATGTTGTGGAAATAAGTCAAATTTTCGGTAACCCAGCCATTGAGGTGATTCATGGTATGGTTGCCGATGGTATGACCCGCATCTCTTACTTGTTGGAAAATTTCCGGATACTTGCGAATGTTGTCACCTACACAAAAAAAAGAGGCTTTGGCCTGGTACTTTTCCAACTGATCCAGCACCCAGGGGGTGACTTCTGGAATGGGGCCATCGTCAAAAGTGAGAAAAATTTGTTTCTCACTGGTAGGTATCCTCCACGTAAAATGGGGGAACATGTTTTGGATAAACTGGGGTGTTTTGATCAAATACATAGTGTTGAGTTTTAAGTGTTGCCGCTATTTTTTTGCAGCAACGCTACTGTTCATGGGAAAAAAAACGACAAAAAAACAGCACGCTGAGCAACTCGCAAATGAAATCCTCGAATGTTGCATACCAGACCCACTTAAATTTGTACTTTTGTTGGTCTAAAATGCGCAAGCACTGTTTTCTGTATAACGCAAAAAATCGAAAATGGGCTGCTCAAAGGCGTATTTTTTTTCAGAATTTTTGAAAATAATTCTATCGACCTTTTTTCATGGAAAATATCCGCGTTCGTTTTGCGCCCAGTCCTACCGGAGCGCTGCACATTGGAGGGATTCGTACCGCGTTGTACAACTATCTCCTGGCCAAAAAATTTGGTGGCACTTTCATTCTGCGCATTGAAGATACCGATCAAACTCGATTTGTACCTGGCGCAGAAGCCTACATCATAGAATCACTGCGCTGGGCGGGTATTGTCCCCGTAGAAGGCCCCGGTTTTGGTGGAGAATACGGCCCCTATCGTCAGTCTGACCGCAAAGCAATCTACCTGGATTATGCCATGCAGTTGATTGAATCCGGTCAGGGCTATTATGCCTTCGACACCCCGGAAGAATTGGATGCTGCACGCAGTGCCGATGAAAACTTTAAATACGATAGCAAAACGCGTCTATCGCTTAAGAATAGCTTGAGTTTGAACCCAGAGGAAGTCACTCGCCGCCTGGCTGCTGGAGAAGCCTATGTGATTCGACTCAAGGTACCCGAAAACGAAACCGTATTGATTCAAGACCTGGTGCGCGGAGAGGTGTCTTTTCAAAGCAATGAGCTGGATGACAAAGTCATGCTCAAAGGAGATGGCATGCCTACGTATCACCTGGCCAACGTACTAGACGATCGGTTGATGAAAATCACCCACGTCATTCGCGGCGAAGAATGGCTGCCTAGTACTGCCCACCACGTGTTGTTGTACCGGGCTTTTGGTTGGGAAGCAGAAATGCCCCGCTTTGCGCACTTGCCGCTTATTCTCAAGCCCAACGGACAAGGGAAACTGAGCAAACGCGATGGGTCTCGCCTGGGCATTCCGGTTTTCCCAATTTCCTGGGTGAGCGAAACGCCAGAGGATTCCTTTGTTGGCTTCCGGGAATTTGGTTTTGATCCCCACGCCATGGTCAATTTTATGGCCTTCATGGGCTGGAACCCTGGCACCGAGCAAGAAATATTCAGCATGGATGAACTCGCAGCAGCTTTTTCGGTTGAAAAAATTGGAAAATCTGGAGCGCGGTTTGATTTTGATAAAGCCAAGTGGTTCAATCAGCAATACATCATGGCCAGCAGTAATGAGGAGCTGGCACAGACCATTCGCCCGCTCATTGAAGCCCAAGGACATCAGCCCACTGAAGCTTTTTTATGCAGCTTTGCAGGCATGATGAAGGAGCGGGTGGTGCTTTTCCCCGATTTCTGGACCAATGGTGCGTACTTCTTTGAGGATTTTACCGTTTTTGATGAAGCAACCATCCGCAAAAAGTGGAAAACCGATGGCAGTCGTGCTATCTTTACTCCATTGGTAGATCAACTGGATCAGTTGACGGATTACAATGCTGGAGCAGTTCAGGCTTGTGTCGAAGCATTTACAAGTGTTGCAGGATTGAAGTTTGGGGATGTATTGCCTATCCTACGGGTAGGACTTACGGGTACGATGAAAGGCCCCGCAGTATTTGACATGATGGCGCTCCTGGGCAAGGCTGAATGCCGCCGGCGTCTGGAAAGAGCGTTTGATTTATTTGATAAAGTATATTAAATTGTTTGTTTTGGAGCAGGAGCCTTGTCTCCTGTCCCAAAACAAAAATCAAAATATTGACCAAAAACCGAACACATCATCCCATGGACCAATTGTACATTGTCCAACAGAAAGTCATTTGTTTTTCCTCGAACAGGAAGAAATCCCGCCTTTTTATCGATATTGTAATCACTGCATTTATGGTTGTTCAAGAATCCGTAAAACGCAAAACTTCCGTTTTGTTATGAAGCATTTGATTTACACTGTCTCGATATTGGCTCTTTGCTCGATGCTGGGTTCTTCCTTGTATGCAAAAACAGAGAAACCCACCAGCCATTACTTCTCAACCCGCCTGGTTGAAGACACAACTGTTGTTGCCTGTGAAGATGCAGATACTGCTTACAGCACCTGGTTCAACACCTTGCAGTTGCAAGTGGTATTGCCTGCCCAACTCAGCGGCAACACCGTCACCATCTCGCCAACACCGCCGGAAACATTTACGTTTCGAGGCCCTTGCAATGATACGTTACGGTTGACCTTTACGGTCAAAAATGGTGGTGGCACCCAAATATCCAATGCGACTTACGTGTTTATTGTGCAGGATACCTTGGCGCCACGAATCGTTTCCAGCATTGCAGATTCTTTGATCCTGGGGTGTAAAGATCTTGTGCCGGATTCTTCTACTGTCAAAGTCACCGACAACTGTGCGCTCGATACCGTCATTTACAATCAAACCATCCAGGGCAGTGGCAATTGTGTGTTTCGCCGCAAATACATTCGCACCTGGAGGGCCATTGATGCCTGTGGCAATCGCAGTGATTACCGACAGGTTATTGTCGTAACCGATAATGATGCCCCCGAATTTGGGCGATTCCCTCGGGATACCACCCTTTCTTGTAGCGCTTCCATTGCTCCAGAATCACTGGGGAGGCCGATATTGAGAGACAATTGCGACCTAAATCCCGTATTGAGTTTTACCGATGAAATAGTACCGAATGTAGACCCCAATTGCAAGCGAACTTACGAATTGCGCCGCTTGTGGAAAAGCGAAGACGCTTGCGGCAATAGCGCCGTGCGCAGACAAATCATCAATGTGGTGGACAATATTGCGCCAACCTTTACGCCACCACGCGACACCATCATCGATTGCCGTTTTGCCGAAGATCCTCAGTATTCAGGCAGGCCGCGCAACATCCGCGACAATTGCAGCAATTTAACCGCAGCGAATCTCAGCTTCAGCGATGTACTTCAAAATGGCACCTGCAACAACAACTACATTGTGCTGCGTACCTGGAGACTTACGGATAGCTGTGGCAATTTTGTCACCGCTCCTCAACGCATTGAAGTAATAGATCGGACGGCGCCTGAAATTACCCGCGCTCCGATTAATCTTATTTTAAATTGTGATGCCAATCTGGACGCCGAAGCGCGCTTCATTACCTGGATCAACACTTTGGGCAATGCTCTGGCAGTAGACAACTGTACCACTCCTTCGTCGGCTCTGCGCTGGATTCTGCAAGACGCCCGAAGCAACGGACAGGTTACGTTTCCGTCTTTAAGTTGCTCAACGGGCAGCAAGGTCATTCTAGAGCGGAGGGTACGCTTTATCGTAGAAGACGAATGTGGCAACCGCGATACCGCAACGGCGATTTTTCAGGTCATTGACGATCAGGCACCCGAATTGAGCAATTGTCCCGCAAATGCAGCAATCAATACCGACCTGGGTTCCTGCACCGCCAGCTTTACCCTACAGCCCCCCCAAGTAGAAGACATCTGTCGCTTTGCTGCACCAACGAAGGAAAACCTTTTTTATGGTTATTCGATCAATAAAGGCCCAATTAAAACCATACCAGGTTTTGTCCCCGTGCAAGTGACTTTAAATGCCGGGGTCAATTTGATTGCCTATTACGTAAGAGATTGTGCTGGCAACACCGATTCTTGTAGCTATACCGTCACTGTTCGCGACCGGGAGCGACCTGAGATTGTTTGCCCCAGTGATTACAATCTGGTATTGGCCACCGGAGCTTGTACGGCACCACTTACCCTACCCAGACCAGTTGTAACCGACAACTGTAGCCTGGCAGGCAGTTACAATCGGACTTTGCCCCTGGATAGCGCCAGCGCATTTTTGACCTATACATATACTGCTATATTGAACAGTTATCTTGCTGGAGGCAAATTGTTGCGTTATGATGGCGTAGCGCCCAATGCCACCGGGGATGCAACAATCATAGTAGACTACAAAGGGGATTTCAATTCACCCAACGCTATATTGGAAGTTTTTGGAGAAAATGGCCGTTTCTTGGGCAGTTCAAAAGAAGGTGATGCCTCTTGTAGCCAGGCGGGTAAACTCATTTTGAGCATTCCCCGGGATACCTTCAATCGCTGGGCCGCAGATGGAATCATCAATCTGCGCGTAGCGCCACGGCGCATCAGCACTCCATCGGGTCGACCAGGGGAAGGGGTCAATCCTTGCAACCCCTCCGCAATTGTCAATGATGGAGATACAGATAGGAAGGGTTATATTTTTGCCAATTTAGCTTACCCCAGCATTTTGCCAACTTATTATGCCCAAGGCGTGACTGCACTTACCCCTACGCGCATGCCTGTTCCGCCAGACAGTGTTCGCGTGCAATTTGCCGTAGGCGAAACCCGGGTATCTTATCTGATTCTCGATTCCAGTGGCAATGCCGATACTTGTACCTTCAAAGTAACGGTAAGAGATGCTGAACTTCCAATTGCCAAGTGTAAAGCCACTACCCTGTTCATCAATCCCTCTGGATTGGAAGCCGAACAAGTAAAAGCCAGTGAAATCGATGCCGGAAGTACCGACAATTGCAGTATCGCCAACCTTACGTTAACTCCCAGCACGTTTACCTGTACTCAGGCAGGGTCGGTTCAAAATGTTACACTTGCGGTAACCGACCGCGCGGGCAATGTGGCCAGGTGTTCCACCATTGTACGCATTGAAACCGAGCGCCCGGCTCCTGCAGCCAATTCTGGTCTTTGCGGAAATGACACCCTTTCCTTGTACGCCAATCCACCAATTGCCAATGGTGGAACCGTATTTACCTTCCGCTGGACGGGGCCAAACGGATTTACCTCCAACTTGCAAAACCCAATCATCCCCAGGGTAAGCTCGCGCAATGCAGGATCCTATTCCGTCGAAATCACCGGAATCACCAACTGTAAATCTACGGGTGTGGTAGAAGTTTCCATCGAAGACCTACCCGTAACTCCTAGCCTTTTGTTGACCAAAGAAAATTATTGCGCCGACGAAAACATCATTCTAAATTCTTCCATTGCGCCATCTGGCACCAATGTAACTTACCGATGGTACAAAGGGGAAGCGCCTAATGGTACACTGATCAGCCAAACGATAGTGCCCAGCTTTACTTTGCGCGCACCCCATGCCGAGAGTCAGGAAAATTATTACCTGACCATTGAATCGGCAGGTTGTGTGTCATTGCCATCTGCGCCCAAAATGATCCGTATTTTCAAAAAGCCCTTGGCGATTCCCAAAACAAGCAGTTATTCGCTGTGCGAAGGACAGTCCATTGTGTTGGGTACCGAAGTAGCCGGGCCAGGCATCACCTATTTGTGGACGGGCCCCAATGGATACAGCTCAACCAGCCAGTTTCCCCTGGCCATTACAGCCGCAACTGCTGCCAATGCTGGAGTGTACACCCTGGTTATTTCCCGCTTCAATTGTACCTCCGATCAAGCCTTCATTCCTGTGAGTATAGTGCCCCGCCCGCGTCAGCCCCAGTTGACCTATTCTGGCGCGATCTGCGAGGGGGGCAAAATTACCTTGCGCACCAACTCAACGGCATCTTTGTATACCTGGGTAAGCCCTAGTCTGGAAGAGTTTCGGACCAGCGTACCCAGCTTCGACATCAACAATACCAGCAATGCCCAGGAGGGAAGCTGGCGTTTGTACCTCACGACTCAAGAATGCAGTTCGGATCTTTCTCTTGCACAGGAAGTGATCGTTTATGACAAACCCAAACCCAAAGCCTCTGCTACTCCTCCCAATGTTTGTGAAGGCAGCCGCCTCGAATTGCGGGTTACCCCCGCCACCCCTAATGCTGCTTTTCAATGGTCGGGGCCAAACAATTACAGTTCGGTAGGCAATACCGTTGCGATTGAAAATACCCGCCAGGTCAATGCAGGGCGCTATTTGGTAAAAGTTACCAGCATTGAAGGTTGCGTTGGCATGGATTCTTTAGTGGTAGAGGTAATCAACAGCATCCGCATATTCAATGTCACCAACAATGCCCCGCGCTGTTTGCCTGGGCCTACTGACATTACGCTATCGGCCAATTTTTTTCCACCAGATGACGGCAATTTCCGCTACAGCTGGACGGGGCCAAACAACTATACTTCCAACAAGGCTCAGGCTGTACTTCCCAACGCAACCCAAGCCAACAGTGGCAATTATTCGGTGGTCATCACGACTGCGGGAGGTTGTGCATCAGAAGCAGTAAGTACCCTGGTCAATGTGACAGATCCACCGCTGACGCCGATGGCGCCCAAGCTTTCGGAAACGACCGTTCAACCTTTATGTGCAGGAGGCGCCATTACCCTGTGTACCAATGCGTATCAGGGCAATACCGTAACCTACAACTGGATCACGCCTACCAAGGGCATCATTTTGAGCAGTACCCCTTGTTTTTCTATTCCCAAGTCTGCTGCGGATGATTCGGGGATTTACTCGGTATTTGTAAGCATCGACGGCTGTAATTCACGAGAGTCTGGAGAAGTACTGATCGAAGTTACGCCCAAACCCTCTATCACCGCATCAACCAGTGGCCCCGTTTGTCAGGGACTGCCTTTTAAATTGAAATCTACCTTTGTGCCAGGTGCACAATACAATTGGAGTGGCCCCAACTTTAGTTCTTCGCTGGTCAATCCAGTTGTACCTGAGGCTGACTCAGCCCAGCACGCTGGAATTTACTCCGTTTTTGCAACGCTGAATGGCTGCAAATCAGTAGTAGCCACTACCAAACTCGAAGTATTACCGGGGGCTCGACGGCCCTCAGTGGTGGGCAATAGCCCTTTGTGCATCAGCAGCCCAGGTACCCGATTGCGCTTGTCATTGCGACCAGGCACCGCCACACCTGGCGCTTTGTACACCTGGAGTGGCCCCAAAGGAGTGCTGGGAAGCAGTTCCACAACCGATTTTGACTTAACCGATTTCAGCAATTATGCCGAAGGAATCAATGCCTTCACCGTACAAGCTACCCTGGGGGTTTGCAATTCCAAGGCATCGGAGCCATTCCCGATTTTATTCAGCAAAGTCCCCGGTGGACAAGCGTTTGCTGGCGCAGATCAATTGGGCTGCGAAAAAGTACCGGTCACGCTGAATGCGCAAGCGCCTGGACAAGGAACGGGGGCATGGAGCCTGGTAAAAGGAGACACTACCGGAATCCGTATTGTAGACCCAAGTCTGGCAAAGACCTTGGCCAATGGCCTTAAAGGGGGAAACATGTACACTTTCCGCTGGTCGCTTTCCAATGGTGCCTGTACCAATTATTCCACCGACGACATCAATGTTACGGTTAGCAAACCGGATACTTCTTTTGCGGGAACAGATATTTTGGCTTGTTTTTCCAGAGAAATTAAACTGAACGCCAAGCCTTCCACTAATGCACCGGGTAGCTGGTCGCAATCGGAAGTACAAGGCTTATTGGGCGTGACCATTCTGGACACCAATTCACCCAAGACAGGCGTAACGGGAATGCAACCCGGCAACTTGTATGCTTTTACCTGGACACTTCGCGCTGGCGGCTGTGGCAACATCAAAGATGAAGTGCTGGTACTCATTTCTGATCCTGGGCCGTATGCAGGGATGGATCAATCCATCTGCAATACCGAATCCATGATTCAACTGGATGCCGACAAACCAACAGATGGCAGTCGGGGACGCTGGACGAGCCTCACTCCCGGAGTCAGCATTCCCAATCCGGATGAAATCAATGCCCAGGCTCGCAACCTTAAAGTAGGAAACAATCTTTTCGTTTGGGAGGTCGACAATGGCATTTGTGGCAAAGACTCCAGGGATACCGTAATCATCACTTACAAGCGATCACCCAAAGCGGTAAAAGATCAAGTGGTAGGTGGGTTTGGGGTAGACGTTCCTATCAACGTGCTGCTCAATGATACCATTCCGGCCAACACACAGGTTAAGGTAATTCGGGAGCCCTTCAATGGTGTATTGGTGGCCAAAGGTAACGGTTTGTTCACCTACACCCCGCGCACCAATTTTGTGGGCAAAGATAAATTCACGTACGAACTCTGCAGTGTAGGGTGTGATTGCTCGCAGGCAGAAGTTGAAATTGAAATCGGGGCAGACATCAATTGCAAAATACCTTCGGTGATCACCCCAAACAACGACCAAATCAACGACGTATTCACTATTCCTTGCCTTTTGGATGCCAGTCAGTATCCTGAAAGTCAGGTTGTCATCTTCAACCGATGGGGTGATGAAGTGTACCGTTCTGGAAAACCGTACAAAAACACTTGGTCGGGTACCTACAATGGGGAGGATTTACCGGCAGATACTTATTTCTACATCGTCAATTTTGGAAAAGGAGAAAAACCAAAGAATGGATTTTTAGTTATTCAGCGATAAATTTCCCGGCGAAATCTGCGGGACAAACAAAACGGCTATGAGGAGAGTTTACCTATTTATCGTGTGCATAGGATTGGGATTGGCAGCAAAAGCGCAACAAGAAAACCAGTTTACACAGTTCCAACACTACAAGTTGGGATTCAATCCTGCTTATGCTGGCAACGCCGAAGGCATCTCTATTGCCGCATTGGTGCGCAGTCAATGGTTGGGCATCAAAGGGGCGCCTCAAGTGCAACTGTTATCGCTGAATATGCCAGTACTCAACAACAGGGTGGGGATTGGCGCCAATTTCGCCCGTGCTTCGATCGGCGTAACCCAGCAATACACCGCTGAGTTGGCCTACGCCTACCGCATCCCAGCCCCTCGTGGACACCTCAACCTCGGGCTGATGACTTCGATTCGCAATTTTCAAATGAATTTTGATGCCTTGCAAGGCTCTCAACCTTTGACCAACGACAGCGCTATTCCGGTAGGTTTACAGAGCAAGTATGTTCCCAATTTTGGTGCAGGTATTTATTATGATGCCCAGAATTTTTACATCGGTGTTTCTTCTCCCCGATTGCTGAACGTGAATGTGGATCTGGCGGATGGAAATGGGACGATCTCCCGGGAAGTGCCGCATTTTTTTTTGATGACAGGGGTACTTATTCCCTTGGGCGCAAAGATAAAATTTCAACCACAAACCCTGCTCAAGTACGTCAAAGGTGCCCCCTTTGATGCAGATGCCAACTTGAGCCTGATTTTCAACGACCGCCTCACCGTTGGGGTGTCTTACCGGTTGGGGGGTTCTCGTGTGACGGGTTTAGGCGAAGCGGTTTCGGGGATGTTCAACGTACAAATGGGCAAAAACATCATGCTGGGTATGTCTTATGACGCAACTTTATCGGAGCTGCGCAGGTACAACAACGGCAGCGTAGAGGTGGTACTCCGGTATTTCATCAATGGTCGGAGTTCAGGGGATGTGATTTATGAGAATCCACGGTTCTTTTTTTAACGAAAATATGTTTTTTTTCGTTATCTTTCTAAATATCCGTTTTCAACCCAATCCCTATGTACCGCATCTACACTGGAATATTTTTCCTTATGCTGATTGGCCTGAGTGACCTTAATGCTCAAAATGCTGCCGTAACGCTTCGCAATTGCACCCGCATCAATAGTACTGCACTGGAATTTTCCCCCGCTTTTTATGGCAACGGAATGGTTTTTGTGACCACCCGAAAGCGAACGGGGGAAGTAGATAAAGTTACCGGTGAGACCTATTTTGAATTGTTTTACGCCGATTTTGACGAGGATGGAATGCCCACTCATCCAGAACCTTTTTCTGCTGAACTCAATTCAGATCGGCACGAAGGGCAAGTGAGTTTTAATAAGAGTTCTGATAAAATGTTCTTCAGTCGCAACAACATCAGCAAGGGCGTGCCACAAGCGGGCAAAGATGACACAGTGCGCATGCGGGTTTATGAGGCATTCAAAGGGCCTTATGATTGGGAACGGGTACGGCCATTGCCCTTCAACAACCTGAACTATTCCTATATGCACCCTTCGTTGAATTACGACGGAACGCGCTTGTTTTTTGCTTCCAATATGCCCGGAGGTTATGGAAAAATGGACATCTATTTTGTAGACTGGGATGGCACTAGGTGGTCAGAACCCATCAACCTGGGGCCGGAGGTCAATACTTCCGGCAATGAGGTATTCCCTTACATCCACGACAACGGAGGCTTGTTTTTTGCCTCAACCGGATTGCGAGGTTTGGGAGGACTAGACCTGTACATGATCGATTTGAGTGGGGCTGAATGGGGCAAGGTGGTCAATTTAGGGCAACCCTACAACTCTAAAGCCGATGATTTTGGGCTGATTTTAGACAAAGAAAGCACCCGAGGCTTCTTTTCCTCCAACCGCAATGGAGGAGCCGGAAAAGATGATATCTACGCCTTTGAAGCTCCCGCGGGTTTGCAAGGACTAAAACCAGTGGTGCAGGTTTCGCTGCGCGTTGCGGCCATTGACGAAGAAAACAATGCAGCGATGCCCAATGTGAATGTACGCGTGTTTGAACGCTCCACGGATGGATTGATCAAGGATGGGAATACCTACGCCGCGACTTTGGTCCCAACTTCGGATCAGTCTCAGGAACTGATCATGAAACTCAACCGTAAAAGCGATGACGAATTGGGCAACCCAACCGCAGTTACTGGCCGCGATGGCGCGGCTACGATCTCTTTAGCGGCCAACCGGGAATACGTCATTTTGATTTCCAAAGCGGGCTTTAAAACCCAGGAGCTTTCTTTTTTCCCAAAAGCTCAGACCTTGAAAAACACCTTGGAGGTTCGGATGGAACACATCAATTGCATGCCATTACACGGGATTGCACTGACGGATAAATACGACAAACCCATTCCCAACGCCAAGATCAGGGTCATCAGCAATTGCAATGGCAAAGAGGTCTTGCTTACTTCCAGTTTGGATGGCAGCTTTGAATATTGCCTGGATTTAGGCTGCACATATACCATTTGGGCTGAAAAATATGGATTCAAACCTACCCAAACCCAGCTTTCTACCGAGAATGTACGCGGAAGCCGGTCTTTTTCTATCAGTATGCGCCTGGCTCCGATCAATGATGAGGTGATGCGAAAACCCCTTGCCGAGGGTACCATTATTGTAATGGAAAACATTTACTACGATTTCAATAAGGCGGCTATCCGTACTTCCGATGCCCGCGACCTGGAAGCTTTGACTCGCCTCATGCTCAAATACCCTACGATGGAAGTGGAGTTGGGCGCACACACGGATTCTCGTGGTACCAGTGAATACAACATGCAACTCTCGATTCGTCGCGCGGAAGCAGCCAAAGAATTTCTGGTGCGCAAAGGCGTTGCCGCCAATCGCATCCGGACAACGGGCTTTGGTGAAACCCAAATCCGCAACCACTGTAAAGACGGGGTAGACTGTGTGGAGAAAGACCACCAGTTCAATCGCCGTACCGAAGTGAAGGTCTTGAAGATCAATGAAACGGCCTTGTACGAAGTGAAACCGGGTGGGAATTGATACCCCGTTCTACAAATGCGATGTCATCAACAAATCCAGATTGGTGTATTTGATTTGGAAGCGTTCGCTTAGGTACTCATTGCACAGACAACCTTTGTAGGTGTAAACTCCATGCCGCAGGCCAGGATTGCTAAACAGCAATTGCTCCATGCTGCTCGCTGATCCAGACCGCAATAAAATCGAGGTCAGGATATTGCTGATGGCCATGGAGGAAGTGCGGGGCACTTGAGAGGCAATATTGGGCACACAATAATGAATGATGCCGTGGCGGATAAAAGTTGGTTTATCCAATGAAGTCACCTGCGAAGTTTCAAAACAGCCGCCTTGATCGATGCTCACGTCCACAATGACGGCTCCAGGGCGCATCCGCGAAACCATTTCCTCACTGACAATAATCGGAGCACGGCCACTCTTAGAGTGAATGGCCCCAATGGCCACATCTGCGGTCAACAACTCCTCATTGAGGTAATACGGGTCGATGGAGGAAGTATACAATTGGCGGCCTACCTGGTTTTGCAGGCGTTTGAGCTTATAGATGTTGTTGTCAAAAATGCGTACTTCTGCGCCAAGCCCCAAGGCTACGCGGGTTGCGTTTTCGGCCACAATGCCTGCACCCAAAATGACAACTTTGGAACTAGGTACACCAGAAATTCCCCCCAACAGTACACCCTTTCCACCACCAGTACTGGTAAGCAGTTCGGCAGCAGTAAGCATGGCGCGAATACCGGCCATTTCGCTCATGGTGCGCACTACCGGGAAGTTGTCCAAATCGTCTTTGATGTATTCCATGGCCAGGGCGATCACTCGCTTTTGGCGCAATTTGTTGATGTATTCACCCGATATGATGGGCAGATGCAATGGCGAGATAAGGATTTGATTCGGGTGCATCAATTCAATCTCTGCCAAGGTAGGCGGAGCTACTTTGAGCAAAATTTTGGCCCGAAACACTTCTTCTTTGCTGTGTGCAATTTCAGCTCCCGCTTCAGAAAACTGGTGATCTGTAAAATGCGCTTTTTCACCCGCTCCACTTTCAACCACAATCCGATGGCCGTAGCCCGTCAGGATAGAAACCGAAGAGGGAACCAGCGCTACGCGGTTTTCTTGCAAGGTACTCTCCTTGGAAATGCCAATGAATAGTTTTTCCGGGCGCTGTTGGACATCCAACATTTCCGGTTGAGTCTGATATTGGAAGTCGGTTAACGACTTGGGTATGGCGATGGCGGATCCGCCATTTCCTTCTTTTCCACCACTCATGTTTCAGAAAATAAAACGGGCAAATGCCTCGATGTAAGGCTTTGGCCCCTTTGGGTTCTCACAAAAATAACATTTTCCGCTGGGAATCGCTCAGAATTTCCAAATGAATCCGCAGGGTATCTTCCGGTAGCAGTGGTTCTACGATTTCTGGCCACTCTACAAAGCAGTATTGCTGGCTGTATAGGTAATCTTCTACTCCAATGCCCAGCGCTTCATCAAAACTGCGTAGGCGGTACAGATCGAGGTGATAAGCCGATTGAGCCTGGCCACTGGCCGCATCCAGATAGGGGTATTCGTTCACAATTGAAAAAGTAGGGCTGGTTACATGCGATTTTACGCCCAGGGTTTTGCACAAACCCTGAATAAAAGTCGTTTTGCCCGCGCCAACTTCACCGGTAAAAGCAAAAACCCGCACTTCCGGGAAGGTCTCTAACAATTTTTGGCTGTATTGTGGGATTTCTTCCAAATGCTCAATCTGCCACTCCATCGGCTCAATTTTAAAGGTATGCACAAAAATAAGCAATAATCAAATACCACATTGGATCAATCAAAAGTCAGTAGAATTCCAAAAGCTATGATTTATGGTATTTTTAAATATCTAAATGACTGATTTATTTGTATTTAAAATTGTATCATTCCGGTTTTTTGTGCATTTTTTTCTTCTAAATACCATACTTTTCTGTATCTTTGCAAAATGGATATGGTAAAAGAGACGGAAGAGAATCTACACGATGATTCTAATGGCGCCGATGATTACGGCGCGAGTAACATCCAGGCACTTGAAGGCTTAGAAGCCGTTCGGAAACGACCTGGGATGTATATTGGCAGCACAGACTCCAAAGGGCTGCACCACCTGGTTTGGGAAGTTGTGGACAACTCCATTGACGAGCACCTCGCCGGTTTTTGTACGTCCATTGATGTGACTGTTCACGAAGACAACTCAGTCACCGTAAAGGACGATGGTCGCGGTATCCCTACAGGCATGCACCCCAAGCTGAAAAAATCAGCATTGGAAGTAGTCATGACGGTGTTGCACGCCGGTGGTAAGTTCGACAAAAACACTTACAAGGTTTCGGGTGGTTTGCACGGTGTGGGGGTTTCCTGCGTCAACGCGCTGTCTGACTACCTTCGAGCAGAAGTGCACCGAGAAGGCAAAGTTTTCGTTCAGGAGTTTGCCAAAGGCAAGCCACTGGGCGATGTACAAATCATTGGAGATTCCCCACTGCACGGTACAACCATCACTTTCAAACCGGATGGTACCATCCTTGAAGACCTGGTGTACGAGTACGATATCCTGGTGCGCCGGGTCAAGGAACTGTCTTACTTGAACAAGGGCTTAAAGTTGAGCCTGACCGATGAGCGTACCGGCAAAACCGAGTCTTTCCTTTCAGAAGGGGGCTTAAGAGAGTTTGTAAAGTACCTTGATGGGGCCAAGAAGCCATTGCTCGACGAACCGATCTACGTCATGACCCGCAAGGACGACGTAGAGGTGGAAGTGGCCATGATCTACAATGAGTCCTACCAGGAGAACATTTATTCCTACGTCAATAACATTCACACCCGCGAAGGGGGAACCCATGTTAGGGGCTTCCGTATGGCTTTAGCCCGAGTGTTTAAACAATACGGCGAAGACTCTGGGGCTTTCAAAAAGCTCAAAGAAGAGATTTCTGGTGAGGATTTCCGGGAAGGCCTGACCGCAGTCATCTCGGTGAAGGTACAAGAACCACAATTCAAAGGCCAAACCAAGGGCGAATTGGGCAACTCCGAAGTGACCACCATCGTGTCGCAATGTGTAGGGGATGTGCTCAAAAACTTTGTGGAAGAAAACCCCCGCGAAGCCAAGCGCATCGTCGAAAAAGTAATCCTGGCAGCTACCGCTCGCCATGCTGCGCGCAAAGCCCGCGAAATGGTGCAGCGCAAAAACGTACTGACTGGCGGTGGATTGCCTGGCAAATTGGCCGACTGCGCTTCCAAAGACCCCTTCGAAAGTGAGGTATTCCTGGTAGAGGGAGATTCGGCGGGTGGTACAGCCAAGCAAGGCCGCGACCGCAACATCCAGGCCATCTTGCCCTTGCGAGGAAAAATCCTCAACGTGGAAAAGGCCATGGAGCACAAGATCTACGAAAACGAGGAAATTAAGAATATTTTTACCGCACTCGGTGTAAGCATCGAAGAAGATGAAAACGGCGACCGCATCCTCAACATCGCCAAGCTGCGCTACCACAAAGTGGTGATCATGACGGATGCCGACGTGGACGGTAGCCACATCACCACGCTGATCCTGACTTTCTTTTTCCGCTACATGCGCCCACTGGTCGAAAATGGCAACGTGTACATTGCCGCTCCACCATTGTACCTGATCAAAAAAGGCAAACAAGAGCGCTACTGCTGGAATGAAGAAGAGCGCAGGGCAACCACCGAAGAGTTTGGTGGCTCCAACGAAAACAGCGTCAAAGTACAACGATACAAGGGTTTAGGCGAGATGAACGCCGAGCAACTCTGGGAAACCACCATGGATCCCGAGCGCCGCATACTCCGCCTCGTCAATATCGACGATGCCATGGAGGCCGATCGGGTTTTCTCTATGCTGATGGGCGATGAAGTGCCACCTCGCCGCCAGTTTATTGAAGAAAATGCGAAGTACGCAAATGTGGATGCCTGATCTCTTTTAAAGTTCAGGCTTGGTTAAAATAAAAAAGAGGGTTTTAGGAACATTGTATGAACCTAAAACCCTCTTTTTTTAAACCCTAAAACCTTAAATTTTAATTGCCGCAGCTGTCCTTCAGGGCAATCAATTCCTCCTTCGTAGCCACTGTTTTCACCGTGCCATCTGTCAACGTTACCTTGATTGGGAAAACCAATGCAGGACGTACAGTAGAAGTAGGATTGTTCTTGCGCCAGTTTTGCAGAATGGTGTGCAGTGCATCGTGATCGGCAGCAGCAACTACCGTGCTGTTAGGCAAAGTTACGCTTACAGGAAAGTTCAGTTTGAAGCAGTTCTGACCGCGATCGCCAGGCTTGTGACCTCTTCCTTTGCCACGACCTTTGCCTGGGCCACCCTTAGGCGCACAAGTTGCCAATAAGGCTTTGAATTCAGTTTCGCTTGCAACGGTGGCCAGTGTACCATCTTTCGCCAACACATCCAATGGGAACACCAGGGTAGGCCGCTCAGTAGCACTTGGGTTGCTTTCTTTCCAGGTGCGGATGGTTTCGCGCAGGTTGTCGTTTGAGGTCACTTTTGCAGTAGTACCATCCGCAAACTTAATGCTGATCGGGTATACAAATTCGAAGCAACTGCCACGACCGCACTGGCCATCACGGTGCAGTGAATCCATCGCACCCAGGGTGAAGTATTCTTCTGAGGTAACATCAAGGCTGCTTTTGTCGCAGGATACCATTCCAATCATCGCCAGGATAAATGCAACACCAGCGAAATTCTTCATCAATTTGATCATGGAAAACAAGTTTTAAACGTTGATTAATGTCTTTGTTAGGAAAAGCCGGAGATTTGTATTTTGTACTCAGCGAAAACTCTTAAAAAAACGTTAATAAAAAATGAAAACCATTTTAGAGAAATACGCCGATCTTTTGGTGCACTATTGCATGGAGATCAAACCCGGAGACAAACTCTTTATCAAAACCACCATTCTGGCCGAGCCGTTGGTGCGTGAAGTCTTTCGTTCGGCCATTCGCGCCGGCGCAATGGTGGAGACCGACCTCGAGTTTCGCGAACAGAACCGGATTTTTTTTCAGGAAGCCCAAGCCCCCCAACTGAGCCGGGTATCGCCCCTGTACAAATTGGCCATGGAGACTTATGATGCCTATTTGCACATTCGGGCACCGTTTAACCTCGGTGAACGCAATGGCAGTACTCCTGAGAAAAGCAAAATTCACCAGCAAGCTCATCATGCTGTTGCAGATATTTATTCTCGACGAACGGCAACCCGAGAACTCAAGCGCAACCTCTGCCAGTTTCCCACCCCAGCCAGCGCCCAACGGGCAGGGATGTCCTTGGAAGAATACGAACAATTTGTGTACGGCGCGTGCAAATTGTATGACACAGACCCCATCGAAAGTTGGATTAAAGTGCGGCAAAATCAACAACGCATAGTTGACTTTCTCAACAATAGTTCGGATATTCACTATCGCGGAGAAGGCATTGACCTAAAGTTTTCGACCAAAGGGCGAACCTGGATCAACTCAGACGGACAAACCAATATGCCCTCTGGAGAAGTCTATACCTCACCCGTTGAAGATTCGGTCAATGGCGTCGTGCGGTATTCGCTCCCGGCATTGTACGGAAATGAAGAAGTGGAGGGTGCAACCCTTTATGTCAAAGATGGTTTTATAGAAAAATGGGAAGCGACTAAAGGTGTTGAAGTGCTGGATCGGGTTTTCAAAATTGAAGGCACCCGCCGATTTGGAGAAGCGGCCATTGGCACCAATTACGACATCAAGCAGATGACCAAAAACATCCTCTTTGATGAAAAAATTGGAGGTACGGTACACCTGGCCATTGGACAGGCTTATTTGCAAACGGGAGGCAAAAACCAATCGAGTGTGCATTGGGATATGATTACCGATATGCGCACCGGAGGAGAGATTTTTGCCGATGGTGAAAAAATTTACGAGAGCGGTAATTTTTTAATTTGAATGGAATTTTATCTTTGCCTTCCCGATTAGCAATTTTTGTACTATTTTCGGGTTGTATTGCAAAAAATGGCTAGAACACTATCATTCCCATTTAGGGAAAACATAATGCTGAAAACATCATTCGAGATCACTTAACAAAATTTAAACTGAAACCGTGAACAGAAGTATAGCATTCCTGGAACTAAAGTATGGCAACATCTATGGGGGTTATCCTAACTTTTACGCTATTAGCGAAATCGCACTACTGGTATTCGAAACGGGTACCAACAAGATTTTTCTAGAGAGTTGGATGAATGGAGCCAACGTAGACATTGTAAATGTTTATTCCAAAACGAACGAACTCGGCCATACAGTAGGGCGCGCTAAAGAGGTTATCAACATGAAAACCAAACGCCGCAAACCCTACGATGAAGAGTTTAAACTGGACGAAGAGCAATTAAAGGAAGAATTCCACAAACTTCGTCCTTCCAAACTACCGATTAAGAACTTTTTGATTAAAAACTTCCGGAAGTACAAATTCCGCGATGTCATCGTTTTTGATGGCCGCCGGGACGTCTTCCTTTGCGAGCGCTCTGGAGCCAACTTCATGCGCTACAATGTAGTGGACATTCAAAAAGACCTTAACAAAGAAACGGATTATCTTTTCTCCCTGAACAAGCTCTCTGTAGTTTGTAACTTCGAGATGGATCAATCTTATCTGCGCTCTAATAACCTTGAATATTGGTTGCATCCGATTGCAGCCCGCCAGATCGTACCCAAATCAGCTGCATATGATGCCGCTCGTTTGATGATGATCCACAATGAATACATGTTCCACCACAGTGACTTTTTGATCAAAGCACAGTTGGTACTGAACCGTATTCAAATTACCAAGTAATTTTTGATTCTTGAATGATAGTGTTATAGAGAGAGCCTCTTGCGGTGCACTGCAAGGGGCTTTCTTATTTTGTGGCGTGGGGGATCACTACCTCGGCACCTCAATTTTCCCCAAAATATCCTTGATCACGTCCTTCGTCTCGTATCCTTCCATTTCCCGTTCGGGTTGCAGGATGATGCGGTGATTCAGCACCGGATAAGCCATGTATTGAATGTCTTCGGGCGTCACAAAATCTCGGCCATTGATGGCGGCAATCGCTTTGGAGGTTCGCAAAATGGCCAGTGAAGCCCGGGGCGAAGCACCCAGGTACAAGTCGCCGTGGCTGCGCGTTTGGGTCACGATGTGGGCAATGTAATCCAGCAAGTTGTCTTCGATGAAGACGGCTTCCACCAAATCTCGGCATTGTTTGACCAAGGCTGGTGACATCACCTTCTGCACTTCTTTCTCCAGATTAACCTTGGATTCCTTGCGGAAACGCCGCAAGATGTCTTTTTCTTCCTCCAGATTGGGGTAATCGATGTTGATTTTCATCAAAAAGCGATCCAGTTGCGCTTCGGGCAACTTGTAAGTACCTTCTTGCTCGATGGGGTTTTGGGTGGCCATCACAAAGAAGGGATAATCCAGCTCATAAGTAGCGCCATCTACGGTTATTTGTGCTTCTTCCATCACCTCAAACAGGGCGGCCTGGGTTTTGGCTGGAGCACGGTTGATCTCGTCAATCAGGACGATGTTGGCAAATATGGGCCCGGCTTTGAAGAAAAATTCTACCGTTTTTTGGTTAAAAACCGCCGTACCGATGACGTCACTTGGCATCAAATCGGGGGTAAACTGAATGCGCGAAAACTCCACATCCAGGGTTTGTGCCAGTAATTTTGCGGTGAGGGTTTTAGCAATACCGGGTACACCTTCCAACAGCACGTGGCCATCTGCCAGCAAGGCAGTCAACAACAATTCGATCAATTCCTGTTGTCCAACAATCACTTTGCCCAATTCCTTGCGTACCGCATCAATGGCATTATTGACTACGCTCAAATCCAGGCGGTTGCGGCCCCAATGCGGGGTAACGCTCGTTTCGGGAGTAGGCACAATTGGAGTGTCCGTTGTACCTTCCTGGTTTGCTTCGAATGCCTGCTCCGCAGGATTTGGGTTCATTTCTTCTGGCAATGACATCATTGATCTTGGTTTATGAGCCTTTCGGCTGAGCGCATATCGCTTTGGCTATATGTGCGTTATTTGCAAGTTTTGTAAAAATATTCAATCTGCTGGTGAAAATCCACCAGGGCTTTTTCCTGAATTTCAGGAGCGTATTCAATTTTCGTGTGCATCTCCAGGATGTACTTAATTTTTTCGAGGCTTACTTCCGATCTCAGGTTGAGTTGAGTAATAAAATCCTCATGCAAATCACGGGTTTGTAGTTTATAACGATCCCGCACAAATTGCAGAAAAAGTTTCATCGTTTGGAGTGCCAATTGGCGGTGGCTGTTTTGCAAAAAATACAATCGGCCAATGGTGCGGATAAACGCCAGCGAATTATTCTTGTTGGCAGGCAGCACCGGAATGATGCGCTGTCGCCGTTTGATCCGAAACAAAAAATAAAGCAATGTCGTGGCGAGCAGGGTATACCAGGCCCAGGCCAGTGGTGGCTGGCTCAAAACATAGCTGAGCGGACTGGGGCGATTGAAATCACGGCGGGGCCTTCCCCGTCCACGGTCATTCATGCGTTCAGCCGACGTACGATTCAATTTGTTGTGACAGTCCCAATAAATGGGGCCTTTATTCAACTGCGCAAAAGTCCGTTCAGCATAGGCTTTTCCTGATTTTTTGATCAAAAAAAGATTGGTAAAAAAAATGGGATTGCTGTGCAAATACAAATTGCCCCGACCATGTTGAATGCGTACAAAATTGACTTTGGAGTTGTTGATTTTGCCCAATGCAACCAAGCCTTGAGGGGCGTTACAGAAAGCAGATTTATCAAAAAAATGCCAATCGTACAGTTTTTCAGCTTTGATGTTGCGGTATTTAAAATAGAAACCGCCCCGTTGATGCAAACTGGGGTGTAAAAAATTGGCATTTACGACCGAGTCCTGGTAATAATTCAGGTCGCCCCAGTTTTCTTCACTGCAGTGCCGGGCTTCCAGCTTTTCAATCAGCTTGTAGGGCAAGACCTGGGTTGCGATGAAGGCGTCATTGCCGTTGGCTACAAAACGCAGCAACGTCTGGGCGTCGGCAGAATCCAGGTAATTTCCTGCGCCAACAAACACGTAACTGGATTTACGAGAGGGGTTCGTCGGCAGGGTTTTGTTGAGTTTTTTGGTCAGGAGTTTGAAATCTGCTGGTTTTTCCTGGGCCTTCAGCAATTTGAATAGCACCATCAGCCCATAAGGCGCATTGTTTTGCTCTTTGTAGTGTTCGTTCCAGGTATAATAACGGGTTCCATTGGAATTGAACAAGTAGATCAGCAAGCCCCCCATGAGCAAGCCTGTAGCGATAAAGATGAAGTTTCTTGAGCTCATAAGGCAACTTTATCGCTGGGGGTGACAGATATGCTTGGCCTTCGATTGTTTAAAAACGCAGTAAAGCCTGGTTCTATTTCCTCAAATTGGGGGCGGGTCAATGCTTGTCCGCCATACCGAATCCGTTCAAAAATAAGGGTGAGCATCCGAAACTCTACCAAGCGCGGCGAAGTAGCCATCTCCTGCAAATATTGTCGATTGGTTTTGTTTTTGCGCCAAACAATCGCTCTATCTCCAGAAAGCTGTTTGAGGATTTCCAGGTAATAGAGTCGAACGGCCAAAGAAAAATTGTTTTGATCAATGGCTTGACGGATGAAGGGAAGCAACTCCGTTTCTTCCAAATTTGCCTCAATGTCTTCGATGCTTAAATTTTCAAGGGTTAGTTTTTTTACCGCGACGTTGCGGGGCGCATTCAAGTAATGCCTGATGATCAAACCCAGAATCGTTGCGGCCAACAAAATGACGAAAAACTTGAGTAATGCAGCAACGCCCGAGCCCAATGCAGGCCAATTGAATGACTTTGCCTTTCGCTTAGAGGTAGTCTTTGGAGGCGGTTTTCTTTTGATCGTGTAATCCAGGTCTTCAATGGAAGCATTCCAGGTACTTTCGTCAAACTGCTGTGGTTGAATGGATTCCGAGAGGTATTCTTGTTGCTGGGTATTGGCATCGGGATTTTGTGCAAACCCTGGATGGGCTGCCACAAAAGCTAAAAAAAGTACAATGGCTACAGAGGTTTGATGCCGCATAAAAGGTTTTCGTTCCCTCATTGCTGTCTGTGGGAATAGAGCAATAAGTGCGTTTAGCTTCAAAAATAAGTATTTCTTTTCAGTTAAAACTGATTTTTTAGGAATAGCAAGCTGTAGATCGATCATTTTTAATCCATGAATTTTTATTTACCTGTACATAAATCACTTAGCTTTATTTACCTTTGCGGGCAATTTGGAAACGAGTAAGCCATGCCTAAGGACAATTCAATCAAGTCGGTACTGATCATCGGGAGTGGGCCCATCATTATTGGTCAGGCCTGTGAATTTGATTATTCCGGATCCCAAGCTTCCCGCTCTTTGCGCGAAGAGGGAATCGAAGTAACCCTCATCAACTCCAACCCTGCAACCATCATGACCGACCCGGTCACGGCAGACAACGTGTACCTGCTGCCCCTGACCGTGGAAAGCATCATCCAGATTCTGGAGGAACGCCAAATCGACGCCGTGTTGCCCACTATGGGCGGTCAAACTGCCCTCAATCTGGCCATCGAAGCCGATAAAATGGGGGTTTGGGAAAAATACGGGGTCAGGATGATCGGGGTTGATATTGCTGCCATCGAGTTGACCGAAAACCGCGAGGCTTTCCGGCAGCACATGATCGATATCGGACTGGATGTAGCACCATCCCAAATTGCCAACTCTTTTTTAGAAGGAAAAGAGGCAGCCCAAAAGATTGGTTTCCCGCTGGTGATTCGTCCATCGTATACCCTGGGTGGTTCTGGCGGTGGATTTGTGCACAAGGAAGATGAATTTGATGCGGCCTTGCGCCGGGGCTTGAGTGCATCCCCTACCCACGAAGTACTGGTAGAAAAAGCTGTTTTGGGATGGAAAGAGTTTGAGCTGGAGTTGCTGCGCGACATGAACGACAGTGTCGTAATCATTTGTACCGTGGAAAATTTTGACCCGATGGGCATCCATACCGGAGACAGCATCACCGTTGCTCCGGCCATGACCCTTTCGGATACTGCCTATCAAGATATGCGCGACCAGGCCATGCTGGCCATGCGTTCACTTGGCAATTTCTCTGGTGGCTGTAATATCCAGTTTGCACAGGATCCCGTAACCGAAAAGTTCATCGTGATCGAGATCAACCCTCGGGTATCGCGTTCTTCGGCCCTGGCCAGTAAAGCTACCGGCTACCCGATTGCTAAAATTTCGGCGAAACTGGCACTTGGCTACCAACTGGACGAACTCAAAAACCAGATCACCAAAACGACCTCGGCATTTTTTGAACCTACGCTGGACTACGTAATCGTCAAAATGCCGCGCTGGAACTTTGATAAATTCCCAGGGGCAGATACGACGCTGGGCTTGCAGATGAAATCGGTAGGCGAGGTGATGGCCATCGGGCGCAACTTCCTGGAAGCGCTACAAAAAGCTTGTCAGTCGCTGGAAAATGGACGCAAAGGCTTGGGCGGCGACATCAAGGAATGGGTCAAAGTAGAAGATGTACTCAACCGCCTCGAAGTGGGTACCGAAGACCGGATTTTCCGCATCAAGGATGCCATCCGCCTCGGGGTTCCGTTGCAAACCATTCAAAAGTTGACCAAAATTGATCCCTGGTTCCTCAAGCAGATCAAGCGCCTAGTCAAATACGAAAAGCAACTGCTGAAATACAATGTACCGGAAGACCTCCCCGTAGATTTTTTCCGGGAACTCAAAGAAGTAGGTTACTCTGATGCCCAGATCGCCTGGACGATGCGGGTCAATGAGGAAGATGTAAAGAAGGTGCGATACAAACGCAATATTCGCCGTACGTATAAAATGGTGGATACCTGTGCCGCTGAGTTTGAAGCAAAAACACCTTATTATTACTCAACTTTTGACAGCGAAAACGAAAGCATCCCTTCTGATCGAAAAAAGATCATCGTTTTGGGTTCAGGCCCCAACCGCATCGGGCAAGGCATCGAATTTGACTATTGCTGCGTACACGGTCTTTTGGCCATCAAAGAAGCAGGCTTCGAAGCCATCATGGTCAACTGTAACCCCGAAACGGTTTCGACCGACTTTAACATGGCCGACAAGCTTTACTTCGAGCCCGTTTTCTGGGAGCACCTCGAAGAAATCATCGACCTTGAACAACCAGAAGGGGTAATAGTACAGCTGGGTGGACAAACTGCCCTCAAACTGGCTGAAAACCTCTATAAAAAAGGTGTAAAAATCATCGGCACCAGTTTCCCGAATATGGACTTGGCCGAAGACCGCGGCGCATTCTCCGACCTGCTCAAATCCGAAGGGGTGCCTTACCCCGACTACGGCGTAGCCGATGATGTGGATGACGCCATCCGCATTGCCCACGAGGTGGGTTACCCGGTTTTGGTGCGTCCGAGCTACGTATTGGGAGGCCAAAACATGCGCATCGTCATCAACGACGAAGACCTGGAACGCCATGTACTGAACATCTTCAAGCACATGCCCGACAACAAGGTTTTGGTAGACCACTTCCTAGAGCGCGCCAAAGAAGCCGAAATCGATGCCATCTTTGATGGCGAAGACATCCACATCATGGGCATTATGGAGCACATCGAGCCAGCGGGGATTCACTCCGGCGACAGCTCGGCGGTTTTGCCTACCTACAGCCTTTCGGTAGAAGCGGTCAACACCATGGTGGAATACGCCGGAATCATGGCCCGCGCGCTCAACATTCGCGGCTTGATCAACATCCAGTTTGCCATCAAAGACAACCATGTATATGTGATTGAAGCCAACCCACGTGCTTCACGTACTACTCCCTTTATTGCCAAAGCCTATAAAGTGCCTTACCTCAAAATTGCCACCTTGGTGATGCTGGGTACGCACAAACTAAAAGACTTCGACATCAAGCCACAACCGAGTGGCTACGCCATCAAAGTTCCCGTATTCAGTTTTGACAAATTCCCGAATGTAGACAAACAATTGGGCCCAGAAATGAAGTCAACGGGTGAGGAGATTCGGTACATTAAAGACTTAAGTGATCCGTTCTTTAGAGAATTGGATCGGAATCGGTACATGTATTTGACGCGGTAGAATTGGGGATTCGCGGCCGTATGGTATACCGCATACCTGATTGAAAATACTTGGTTATAGAGATTTGATAAGCGCTTGTTTGGGGGAACTGAACAAGCGCTTGTTGTGTGTGATGGTTACTCACTCACATTACGCAATACGCTGTATTTGGGTCGTTTCAAACGATAAATTTCTACGAATTTACTGAGTAGTTGAACTGCTTTTGAATATTTGTCACTTTTTGTCTGATACAAAAAGTAACCAAAAAAATCAAGGCTGTATTGA
>NZ_JBBAKG010000018.1:0-16359 GCF_040403615.1 Haliscomenobacter sp.
CCAACTTGCCGAAAGAGCGCCCAAGTGAACCCAATCCGCTTTCTTCCTTTCAAAAAAACCTGAGCTTCCCCGTCAGCGATCCGTATTTTGTGGAAAGCACCGCCATCACTGCTGCGCATGGCCCACAAAGCATCACCCGCAATATCCTCCAGGACAAAAAGGGAAACATTTGGTTTGCCACCTGGGAGGGGATCATTTGCTACGATGGGAAGACCTTTACCAATTTCACCAACAAAGCAGGATTGCGGCGTTTCCACGTTTTTTCGATCATGGAAGACCGGAAGGGCAACCTGTGGTTTGGCACCATCAGAGCGGGAGTGTACCGTTACGACGGCAAAACCTTTACCAATTTCACCACCAGCCAAGGTCTGGCCAACAATGCAGTGGTATGCATGCTGGAGGATAAAAGTGGGAAAATCTGGTTTGGGACTATGGACGGCGTAAGTTGCTACAATGGAAAAGCTTTTACCAATTTCACCACCAAAGATGGTCTGGTCAACAATGATGTCAATTCGATCATCCAGGACAAAAGCGGCAAACTGTGGTTTGGTACCCGGGGTAGCGTCTGCTTTTACGATGGCAAGAAATTTACCGCTTTCAACAATCAGGCAGGTCAGCCTTTCAACAACGTTCGGTCAATCATGGAAGACCAACAGGGCAATATCTGGTTTGGTGGTCAGGATGGGCTGTGTCGTTACGATGGAAAATCCTTTACCCAGGTCTCCAAGGATTTTATTGGCTTTCTGTACGCAGATAAAAAAGGAAAGATCTGGATCAGTGCTGGAACGCCAGAGCCTCGCAACATGACCCTGTACCGCTACAATGAGCAGTTGGCGCCACTGCCCTTAGAAAAGGCCATGTTTGAGACAATCGTCAAGGAAAAAGGCCAGGTTTATGGGGTGCTTGAAGACAAGGAGGGCAACATTTGGTTTGGCACGGAGCACGGAGGCTGTCGGTATGATGGGAAAGTGGTGGATTGTTTTGGGGAGTGAAAACTGAAGCAGAGAGAACAATTAGATGTTCCCTTTGCCAATCAGAACCCTTGTACCACCGTTTTTAAATTGGTAAAGGAATTGAATGAATACCTAAAATAACGTGAGTTCTGTAATTTTTGAAATAATTCAATATGAATTGTCACTGATTTATTGCCGATAACACAAAGCGTATTCAATCTATTTGAAAATTTCCGAGCTCACATTGTTTACTTCTTTTTATTTAGATATTCGTCAGTAAAATGTCCTTTTTGTTTAGGTTTTGAAAATTTGTCCGCATTGTAAGCATTTGAGTTCCCTTTTGGAATTGACAATGATGTCCAATTGTTATTTGTTGCCATTTTACCAATAAACACAATTTGTCCAACGTGATAGGGATAATGAGCAAGTTGTCTATTGATTGCTTCTACAATACTATGTCCTTGGTTACGAATGTAAATGTCCTTTTGCAAGTCTTCTGTTGTCAAGCTATTCAATGCGTTGAATAAACATTTCCAACCTTCTTCCCATTTGTTTATTAGTTCTTGTCGTGTTGAAATGTCGTTTTCAAATTCAGCGTCACGATTTCTCCATTCTTTTTCTCCGTCTGTCGTCAAAAAATCAGTCCATCGTGATAGCATATTTCCCCAAATGTGTTTCACGATGGTCGCAATACTATTGCTGTCGTCATTATATTGCCAGAATAACTTTTCGTCTTGAAGTTGCGAAAATGTTTTGTCTCCAAGCATTTTGTAATACTCAAATTGCTTTTTCACACTTTCTAAATAGTCGTTTGTCATAATTTTCTTTGTTAGTTGTGTCGTTCTTTCGCATATCGTACAGTAATCTTTCAACAACTGTCCATCGCTCTGTTTGGTTGTTTTGATTGTTTCTTTAGAATTGATATCCGACAAGGGCTGACTTGACAGGAACGGAATCTCACTCCAAAAACAAATCCTCCAGGGTCAGCACCGTTTCCACCAAGCCTGAACTATTAATATTTCGATTCAAACCATAAGTGGTCAGCAGCGTAAGGCTCAGTCGCTTGCGGGTTTTGGTGGCTTCAGCAAAAGTCCAGAGCTTGCGCCGCAAGGTTTCTGCCTGTTCTTTACATGGTAACAAATTTGGAGTTCAAGCGAAAACGCTCAAAAAAATGGAGTTTTCGCTCCAACTCTAGCCTAATGCTGAGCGAAAAGTGGGTAAAAAATGACACTTTTCGCTCAGAATACCTGAACTATTTGAGCGAAAAGTGGGTATAAACGAAGGCTTTTCGCTCGAAAGGCAGTTCTTACAGACTAGGACTTTTACGAAGTAAGTTGTTATCATAATTGAACATTTGTAAAACAGCCCTATTGAAGTATCAAAACCCTATTCCAAAGTAGCCCGTTTTTCTTTTGAAATCAGCAAACCGCTCCATGCAGCAATAATACCTATTAAAAGGACTGTAAGCCACCCTAAACTGTTTTCATCGCCTCGTAATATCGCTCTGACGTGGATAATTATGACCAATATAGCTGCCACAAAGGAAGCGACAAGGAAGGCATACATTGCCAATGAAAATTTGGCTTTTCGCATTAAAAAAGCAGCTATACCTAAAGCCAAAAGCCCAGTGCCATAACCTCGAGCAACGACTTCAAGAGTACCCGTTATTTCAGTTTTTTGTCCACCAAATGCGTCTACCATCATTTGAGGTGCCAACAAAAGCCCAATACCAAAAGTTAAGTTGGCAATGGATTGATAGATAAAGAAATTTCTTGTTGTCATAATCTTGGGTTTTAAGTGAAAAAATTAATTAAATACTAAAAAATAATGGCATTGCACTTAAAAATACATGAAAAACGCCAAAAAACAAGTCCATATTCGTAAAAAAATTGAATTAGAAGATAAGGATAAGGATCAATCTAAATTTGCGGAGCAGATATACTGTTGACTTTTACCCAAAATCCCTTAAATTTGTAAAAAATGATTTCAAATGACCACTTTTATCAAACAACCATTAAACGCTTTACAATTAGAATTACTGGAGTTGTTCGCAAGGGATGTCTCTAATCAAGATCTCCTGGCCATCAAGCAAATGGTGTCTAACTTTTTTGCCCAAAAAGCAATCGAAGAAGCAGATGCCATTTGGGAAGAAAAAGGCTACACAGATGATACAATGATTGAATGGTTGAACATCCATGAGCGTAAATCCGTTGACAATGCGAGTGGTAATTGATACGAATATTCTCCTTGTATCTATCTCAAGCAAATCAAAATTTCATCCAATATACCAAGCAATTTTAAATGGAAGTGTTGAATTGTGCTTCTCTAATTCCATCCTGGAAGAATATGAAGAAATCATTGCAAAACGATGGAATCCAAATGTTGCTCAAAATGTAATTGCGTCTCTTCTTAAATGTCCACATGTCAACTTTATTGATCCCCGTTTCAAATGGTTATTGATCAGTCGAGATCCTGATGATGATAAATTTGTGGATTGTGCGATTGCAGCTAATGCACTTTATTTAGCTACGAACGATGCTCATTTTAATCAACTGAAAAACGTGGATACCTATCCTCCTTTAAACCTACTCAACGCAGAAGAACTTTTGGCATTAATCAGCTCAACGTAAACCAAAACGGGCTACCCCCATCTCTGAAGGCAGCCCGTCTGCATTTCTATATCAAGTACTAAAAATTAGTAGCTCTGGTTCTGCTTCAAATATCCAGGGATGTTCGAAGCACCATCGATAGCGGTCTGTGGGATTGGGAACAAACGTTTGAACTTGTCAGCGTTGTTCTTTTCTGTCCAAACGCCTTCGTATTTGCCGAAACGGATCATGTCGGTACGGCGCAGCAGCTCCCAGTAGAACTCAAAGCCCCGCTCGCGGAACAACAGGTCCAAATTCATGGAAGTCAACGCGGGAGGAGGCGTAGTCAGGGTGCGAGAAGCTCTAACCGTGTTTACATCCGCCAAGGCCGCTGCGGCGTCGTTGCTTTTGCGCAATTTGGCTTCGGCACGCATCATGTAGATGTCGGCGTAACGCACGATCACGAGATCGGCATCGCCCAGGTTACGACCACTGGCCGATTTTTTGCTGAACTCGTACTTCAACACGCGGTAACCCCTGCTGTAATCGCTACCTGCAACGGTATAGTTGACATCCTCGGTAAAGTTTACTGGCAAAAAAGGTTTGTTACGGGTTCCGTTGTAGAGTTTGCCAATTTTGAACTTACCATCGGCACACTTTACAAACGCGCCATTTACCCGTACCAAGCCATATTGCTGGCCACGCAAGATGCCACGGTCAAAGTTATAAGTATTGCCATCTACACATGAATCGGCAGGAATGATTACGTTTTTGCGGTAAAAACGTGGATCAACCGTTGGTTCAGCAGGGGCATAAGCGTTGACCCAAGTGCGGTAAAAATCAGGCGTAATGGCGGGTCCATCCGTACCGTTGGCCGCTGGGAAAGCAGTCAATGGAAACTGGTCGCCAGACAAGGAGAAGTAAGCCAAACGGTTGTGGCCGTTCAGTTCAGCCCGCTGATCAACAGCAAATACCAATTCTTTGTTGGTGTGGTTGTCGGAATTAAAGATGGAGAAATAATCTCTAGACAATTGGTGTGTACCGGAGCTGATGACCTTATCGCAGTATTCTACCACTTTATCCATGTCCTCTGCCTTGAAATCAAAACTTGCAGCGTATGGATCGCGGTAAACCGCAGCATTGAGGTGCAAACGAGACAAAAGTCCCCAAACTCCTGTTTTGCTCAAGCGACCTGGGCCGACGTTGGCTTCCAGGTTGGGCTCTACAGCTACAAACTCGCTCTTAAGGTGCTCTACGGCTTCATTGCCGCGCAGTACCTTAGAGATTTCGCCCAAATCGTCCTTTACCAGAACCAATCCAAATAGGTCCAAAAGTACCATGTTGTAGTAAGCACGCATACCACGAGCTTCAGCAAGGTAAGTTTTGGCGATTGGATCACCGTTGGTAGGCAGCGCATTCATTGCGGTTACGGCGCGAGAGATACCCGTCACGATGGTCGTCCAGGTATTGCGTACGTTTGGGTCAGCGCTGGTCAATGTGTGGGTGTGCAAGGCAACATAGATGCCATTGTCACCCCAGTCGGTACCTCCACGGTAAGGCAAAATCGCTTCATCGGTAGAAATTTCTTGTAGCGCAAAAAGAGTCGTGTGTGTATACAACGTAGGCAATGGCGCATAAACTGGTGCCAGGTTGCCATCAGCAGCCAATTTGTCCGAAAGTCCGGTTGCCGAAGTTTCATCAAGGATAACCTCGTTGAGGTCGGTACAGCTATTGGAGGTAAAAAAGATACCTACCAACAGTGAAGCGATAAAAATTATATGCTTATTCATTGTTTTTTATTTTAGAAAGTGACATTTAAGCCAAAAATGATTGATTTTGCTTTAGGATAGCTCAAATAGTCGATGCCATAAGAAGAAATCCCGTTGATGCTGCGGTCGTTGTTTACCTCCGGATCGTATCCATCGTACTTGGTGCTCAACCACAGGTTTTGACCCGTAACAGAAAGGTTCAAGCCTTTTACATATTTGTTGATGCCCAATGCCTCTGTGTTGAATTGGTAGTTCAAGGAAAGGTTGTTCAGGCGCAAGAATGCACCATCTTTCAAAAAACGGGTAGATACAGGTGCGGCGTTGTTGATCGATTCGTTCGGGAACAAAGTAGCTTCTCTGGTTGTGTTGATGCCTTTTGACAAACGCAATTTGTAGAAGTTGGTGTTGGCTGTGTTGTCATACAGCTTGTTGCCAGATACGCCGTTGAAATTGGCACGCAGGTCAAAACCTTTGAAAGATAATACGGTATAAAAGTTGTACATCTTCGTGGGTAAAGCGCTACCTGCAGAGATGCGGTCTTTGTCGCTGACTACACCGTCGCCGTCAGTATCGCGGTAGGTACTCAAGCCTTTGTCATCAAAGCCGGTGAATTCTCTCAGGAAGAAAGTACCAATCGGCTGGCCGTTTACATACCCGTTGATGGTGGCAGAAGTCAAACCAGAACCGGAAGCAGAGCCGGAAGGAATTACGGTATAAGGTGAGTTTTCAACGATGTTGTCGATGAACGTGATGTTGCCACCCAATTCAAATTTGAAACCACTTGCTGCACGGTAACGGTAGCTCAAATCAATTTCCAAACCCTTGTTGGTGATGGTCATGTCCTCAACGTTGGTCCAGATAGAAGCCGCTGGCTGAACCGGGTCAGCAGGAATAACTTCCAAAAGGATGTTGTTGGATACTTTGTTGAAGTAATCCACGCTACCGGCCAAAGCACCTTTGAACAGTGCGAAATCCAAACCAAGGTCATACTGGGTAGAAACCTCCCACTGAATATCCGGGTTAGCCAAACGGGTAAAAGTAGTACCCGCAGGGAAAGTACCTGTTTCTGTAAGCGGGTAGCTGGTCCCAGCGGATACCGCAGAAGTAAACAAGGGTTGGGTAATTTTGGAAGGAATTTCCTGGTTGCCCGTTTGTCCCCAACCTGCGCGCAGTTTTAATTCGCTGAAAGGACCACCTTTCATGAAGTTTTCTTCCGCAATTCTCCATCCGGCAGAAACCGATGGGAAAACACCGTATTTGTTGTTTTCACCAAACTTGGAAGAACCGTCAGCACGTACAGTAGCCGTCAACAAGTACTTGTCGCGGAACTGGTAGTTCAAACGACCGTAGAAAGACTGCAATTCGTTGATCAGCGCATAACCACCAGGCCTGTTGGTAACCAAAGTCAATTCCTGGCCCAAACCTGGGTTGTAAATTGGCTCAATCGGAGAAATTGGGAACCTGTTGATGCTGGAAGATCTGCCCTGAATGAAAATCTTCTGGTAAGAATGTCCAGCCAAAACGGTCAATCCGTGTACGTCATTGTTGAAAGTATACGTGATGTAGTTCTCGATCAACTTGTTGCGGTTGATGGTATAGATTGACTCCAAACGGCCATCTTGCTTGGGTACAGCATTGGCTAGCGATTGAAGGTCACGTGTAGAAGTAGCATTGTCAATGCCGAAGTTCAGTTTGTAAACCAAACCCTTCACGATGGTGAATGAAGGCGCGATACTTCCGATCACCCGGTTGATGGTAGTCAAGTCTTTTTCCAGGCCCAAAGTTACCAATGGGTTGGTTCCGCTCTGGTACTTAAAAGGCAAACCGTCGGTACCATAAACTGGATAAGTTGGGTTGGTAGAGATGGCGTTGCCCAACATGCTTCCGATTGGAGGACGCTGGTTGAAGGTATTGGTTACGTTCAGGTTAACGTCCAGATTCAGGCGATCATCAAGGAACTTCTGAGAAACGTTCAAACGACCAGTGTACAAGTTGAGGTTGTTTCCTTTCAGAATACCTTCTTGCTGCTGCAAGCCAAATGAGCCGTAGTAAGTCAGTTTGCCAGCACCGCCACCCAGTGACACGTTATGGTTTCGGGTCATGGCCGTTCTGGTGATTTCTTTCTGCCAATCGGTGTTGGCATTCAGGTCTTCCAATACACCACCTACTTTAGGTACTTCCTGACGGTATTCATCCGCAGTAAAAATGTCGATTGGATTGGTCAGGTTAGAGATACCCAGGCTACCCGAATAGGTCATGCTGGAAAAACCAGCTTTGCCTTTTTTGGTCGTGATCAATACCACACCATTGGCGCCACGAGAACCATAGATCGCTGTAGCAGAAGCATCTTTCAATACGTCGATAGACTGGATGTCTTGTGGATTAAGGAAAGTCAGTGGGTTGGTAGCACCGCCGGTGCTGGAGTTGTCCAATGCCAATCCGTCCAATACAAACAAAGGTGTACTTCCGGTACGTACCCCACCCGGACCTCGGATGGTGATGCTCTGTGAACCACCTGGCTCACCAGTAGCAGAAGTTACGTTTACCCCGGCAACTTTGCCTTGAATCAATTGCTCAGGAGAGTTGATGATCCCTTTGTTGAAATCATCGCTTTTGATGGATTTGGCAGAACCAGTCATGTCTTTCTTGGTCGTGCTGCCGTAGCCCACTACCAATACTTGAGACAATTCGAGTGAGCTTGATTTCAAAGACACATCGATTCTGGTTTGGCTGCCTACCAGTATTTCTTGCTTTTCGTATCCTACGAATTCAAAAACCAGTACTGCGCTTTGGTCGGCCACAGTAAGGGTGTAATTTCCATTTAAATCGGTTGTAGTTCCCTGGCTAGTGCCTTTGATCAGTACTGTACTTCCAATTAGCGGCTCTTGAGTCGTAGCATCGGTGATTTGTCCAGAAACTGTAATTTCAGCAATCTTGCTGAGGTTTGTAAGGGGCATTTTTGCAGATCCAATTGCTTTTGGAGTACTGATCAGAGTGACGATCAGCAGCAAAAAACTCCCAACCAACCTTAGTGAAGGTGTGAGTGTAAAAAGATACTTCATTGAATGAGTAATTGATGAAAAGAATGAAAATTCTCTGCAAATTTATTGGAAACGGAGTAGCTCTTTAGACTCCCGAATCAGAATTAACGGTAAAATAGCAGTAGAGGACTGTATGTGATTTTTGCATTAATTTGCTGTAAATATTGCGTCATTGTACAATCAATTTAACCCATGTTAAAAAAGAATGCCTTATTATTGTACAATTGAACCAAGTACTCGTCCATCATGAAAGCATTTCCATTCCTATTTCTGATCTTCCTCTCTTTGAACGCCGCTGCTCAAACCCTCAAGAAAGATCCGTACCACCACGAATCTGACGAGCGCATGCTGGACGAAAGCACTCCGGGAATCATGCCCTACAATCGCTTGATGAAATCTGCAGGTCAGGTGATCACCTATGGCGATCCACGTTGGGAAAACCATACCCTGGATGTAGCTACAATGCCCAATTTAAAGCATTTGGCGATCCTGGACCGCTATGGCGTTGCCATTTTGGATAGAAGTACAAATAATATCATCGAGCGCTGGACTTTCAATGGGAAAAGCCAGTTTTCAGGGATGATGGGTACTTTTTCCGGCATCAAAAGTTTTGCTTTTCAAAACAAGACCTACCTCGCCTGGACTGCCTCTGGTCGAGAAAATGATAAATCTGGCATGTTGATCGCTGAATGGTTGGACAATAAAGTGCAAAATGTAGAGTATTTGCCCTTCAAACCCAAAGCCCCAGCTCCTGGCGCGCTGCCCAACGAAGTAGAAGTGGCTTTTGAAGGCAACAATTGCTTCCTTTATGTCGTGCTGAATGGCAATAACCAATTGATCAAAATCGATTTTTCTACGCGCCAAACCGTGTGGACTGCAAATACTGGAGTAGCCCCTTTTGGAGTGAAATTTGCCCAAAACAAACTATACGTAAGCAACTGGGCGGGTCCGATTCCTACCGATTCAAAACTCGAAACCGCCGGTGTACCGTATGGCGAAGCCTACATCGATCCGCGCACCGGAGCAACCCTCAAAGGTACACTTAGCGTCATTGATCCGGCTACTGGCCAACAACTCAAAGAAATCGCAGTGGGCTTGCACCCCAACGCCATGGTAATCAGCCCCAATCAGCAAACCCTTTACGTGGCTAATGGCAACGATGATAACGTTTCCGTGATTGACCTATCCAAAGATGTAGAAACCAGAAGGATTCCAGTAGGCCTGTTTCAGGTTGGCGGAGCACTCATCGGGAGCAGCCCAAATGGCCTGACCCTGGACAGTCTTGGTCAAACCCTATACGTATCCAACGGATTGGATCATGCAGTGGCGGTGGTCAAACTTGGTGAAAACCCAAGCGTAATTGGCTACATTCCCACCGAGGCGTATCCATCTGGTTTGGTGTGCAGCAACAACACCTTATATGTATGCAACCTCGAAGCGCGTGGAGCCAGGGTACTCAACAATACACCTGAACAAAAGAAGCGTTTCCTAAAAACAGATGCGGATTTCAAGGGCGCCTATACTGCACACGAACAATTGGCTTCATTGTCTATTATTGCCGTGCCAAGTGCCAAACAGCTCAAAGCTTACACCAAACAAGTCAAAGCTTACAACCTGGACTTTCGCGCGGTAGCTTCCCGCAAGCCTGCCCGCAAAAATGTAGCTCCCCGCCCCGTGCCTGCCCGCATTGGCGAGCCATCTGTATTCAAGCATGTGCTGTACATCATCAAAGAAAACCGTACTTACGATCAGGTTTATGGCGACATGAAACAAGGACGCGGCATGCCCGAATTGTGCATTTTTGGAGATTCCATTACCCCCAATCAGCACAAGCTTGCCCTGGAATATTCTTTGCTCGACAACTACCACGTAGCTGGAAAATCCTCGGCAGAAGGCCACCAATGGACAGATGCTGGCATTGTATCAGATTATGTGGAAAAAAGTGTCCGCGGTTGGTTCCGCAGTTACCCGCACCGCCAATATGATGCGATGGTGTACACCCGCGAAGGATTCATTTGGAACCATGCCCTCGATCATGGCAAAAGTGTACGCATTTACGGCGAAGCCTGCGACATGGAGTTTGACAACAAACTGGATTGGACGGCCATCTACAACAAATACATCAACAAGGAGCACTTCGAATTTGAAAATACCAGTACCATCTCCAGAGTACGACCTATTCTGTCTCAAAATTTCCCTGGCTATGACGATCCACGCATCAATGACCAAATGCGTGCAGATGCTTTCATTAAAGAATTAGCCGATTATGAAAAAATGCCTGGTGATCAACTGCCCCAGTTGATGGTAATGGCCCTGCCCAATGACCATACCGCTGGCAGCAGCCCAGGATTTCCGACAAGTCGGGCTCAGGTAGCCGACAACGACCTCGCCCTTGGTCGCATGCTTGAAGCCCTCAGCAAAAGCCGTTTTTGGGACTCAACCGTGGTTTTCATCACCGAAGACGATTCACAAGGTGGTTGGGATCACATCTCGGCTTACCGAACCGGAGCATTGATTGTAAGCCCCTATTCGCGCCTGGGAACCACCATTCATACCAACTACAACCAGATTTCCATGCTGCGTACCATCGAGCAAATTTTAGGACTCCCCCCGATGACCTCTATTGATGCCACTGCTCGACCTATGTTTGATTGTTTTACGGATACCAAACAAGCAACGCCATACCAAAACCTGCCCAATCGAATTCGGCTGAATGAAATGAACAAGTCATTGTCCATGTTGGAAGGCAAAGCACTCTTTTATGCCCAAAAATCCATTGAACAAATGCAAGAAGGCGTAGACAAAGGGGAGGATGAAATGATGAATCAGATTTTATGGTTTGCCAACAAAGGAGACCTTCCTTATCCAACTTTTGGCAAAAAACGTTAGTCTAAATATCTTTTGTTAATTTAGACTAATTTAAAACAGAGTTTTTTTATTAAAAAAATGATATATGTCATTGTTTTTGCTTCTACTTCAATATATATTTGTAGAAATATCGCACAAGCGACATTTGATTAAATTTTAGAGGCAATTTTTGTGAACATTTTTTCAAGATGAATGTGCAAGTTCTTTTCACATTCGGGCTTTCAGAGGCTACCTATCTACTTACCTACAAACCGATTTATACTGGTTTGAATTTCCGTTTTACCCAATTGCTTTTTACTTGATGTGTTATTGATGCTGTACTTTCAGAATCGACTACATGTAAACTTCGATGTTGGTACTCTAATTTCTCATGATCAAAAAACATTGTAATGAAAAAGCTTTTTACAGCTGCTCTTTTTTTACTCGCTTTGGCATACATCATCTCATGCGAGAATGACAATGCAACCGACATTAATCTGGACACTCCATTGGAGGAAGTGTTGAACCAAAAATCGGTTACGGGTTCGCTTACCGGTTATATCATGCCTGAAAGTACTGAGTATGCAAAACTCCCCAACCAGGATCCCAAAAACCCTGTAACTGCTGAAAAAGTAGAATTGGGCCGATTGTTGTTTTTTGAAACTGGACTAGGTCTTGAAAACAAATACCCAGCTTCCAAATCTGCTTACTCTTGCAGCAGTTGCCACATTCCAAGCAAAGGCTTTACCGCTGGCCGTTTTCAGGGCATCGCAGATGGCGCGATTGGTTTTGGCAAAGCTGGCGAAGGACGCTCTAAAAACCCGCTGTACTTTGGCGACGAAGTAGATGCGCAAGGGGCAAGACCACTGCCAGTTATCAATACTACTTTTATCTCCAACGCACTTTGGGCTGGTTCTTTCGGTTCTTTCAATGTCAACGAAGACACTAAAAGCGTATGGCATCAGGATACCCTGATCGAGGTCAACTTCCAGGATTTGATGGGTTTGGAAGCCAACAACCAACGCGCTTTGGCGGTTCACCGCCAGGTAATCAACAAAACTGTAACCGATGCATTGGGCTACACCGAGATGTTTGACAAAGCATTTCCTGAGATTCCAGTCCAAGAGCGCTACAATCGAAGAACCGGAGCTTTTGCCATCGCTGCTTACTTCCGCACCATCCTTACCAACAAAGCGCCTTTCCAACGCTGGTTGAAAGGAGAAAAAGAGGCGATGACTGATCAGCAGAAACAAGGCGCTTTGGTGTTCTTTGGCAAAGCAGGTTGTGTGAACTGCCACAACAGTCCATCATTGAACGCATTCCCGCACCGTTTCTTTGCCCTGGGTGTCAACAACATGTTCCAAAGCAAATACTCGGTATTCCGTACCGGACCTACCGACCGACGCAATCTTGGCCGAGGCGGCTTTACGTACAAAGAAGAAGACATGCACAAATTCAAAGTGCCACAGTTGTACAACCTAAAAGATGTTGGATTTTATTTCCACGGTGCCAGCAAGACATCTTTGCGTGAAGTAGTTGAGTACTTCAACGCTGGGATTACCGAAAACCTTGATGTTCCTGCTGGTCAAATTTCCAACTTGTTCAAACCACTGAACTTGAACAAACAAGAAGTGGACAACCTGGTAGAATTTTTGGAAAATGGCCTGTTCGATCCAAATCTGGAACGCTTTGCGCCAACCAAAACCAAATCTGGATTCTGCTTCCCGAACAATGATACACAATCAAAATTAGACATGGGCTGCAACTAATAGCCCCAGTGTAACGCTTGTTTTATTAGAGAGAAAGTAAGGGTGTTGCCTGTTGAGGAGCGGGCAACACCTTTATTTTTTTATCCATTCGCTTACAATCGATAAACAACGCCAAGTCGCAAAGGCAATTCATCCAATAAGTCCAAGGAATATACCCATTGATTCCTCTGGCGTTCTGTTAATAATGGACTATCCGATGTTCCATGGACGGCTGAAATGCTTAAACCTAAAACAAGGTTGGCTTCTACATTAAATCTTGAACTTACCCGAATGGTGTAGCGTGGAACATAGCTAAAACTAAAACCATAATACCCTACAAAACGAGCGAATCCACTCATCAAAAGTGGTTCAGAATCGGTTTCGTAAACAAAACAACGCAGCGACCAGCCTCTTTGCCAATAACTTTTGCCTTGATTTTTGGACAATCGCCTTTTGCCAAATTCATAACGAAGGCTGAATTCTTTTTCTTTTAAAATTCGAATTTCATCTTCGCTGCGTTTAAAGCGTAATACACTCAGCTCCAATTCATGGTATTTACGCTCTTTTTTACCCGCCCATTGGATAGCAGGAGAAAAGCCTCCAAACTCAAAAGCGCCATATCCTGCCTGGTAATCAGTCAATGGCGATCGATATTTTTCCAATAAATAGAAATTGCTGTAAAGTTTAATGAAGGTGGTGGTATCCGCTTTTTGTGCATACAGATTCGAATTGGCTACTACACAGATTAGCAGCGCGGCAATTAGTGTTGTGGAATAATTCATTGCTGTGAGGTAAAGGTTATGGTTGTTTAATGATGATTTTTTCGATTGTTGAAGATTCTGCGGTTTTGATTTCTAAAAGGTAAGTCCCGCTCACCAACGTTACCAGCCGAATGGTTTCGTTAATAAAAATTTGGTCTTTAAGTTCCTGACGATATACAATCCTACCCATTAGGTCGCGCAAAGTAAGGGAGACATGCTGCGGTTTTTTAAAAACACTTTCTACCTTAAACACACCTTGATTTGGATTGGGTGAAACCACTACAGGTATATGGGGTAGAGGATATTTGCTTGACACCCTCGTGGAATCATTTAATTGGATTGGGAAAGCATTTAATGTTTTAAAGCTACCTATATCCGACCAATCCAGCGTACTATTTGTACACCAATACCTAAATTGGTACTCGTAAGTGGTATTGGGTTTCAGCTTGCTCAGGGTAATTTCTTTATTCGCATAAGAACTACCCGAAAAGTTACTCCAAAAAACCGTCGTACCTTTTTCTCGCCATTGCCAACTGAATTGGACTCCGTATGGGATATCGGCATAAAGGATTGCTTTGTTAGCTGTAACTCTTTTGCTTGTTACAAACTTGGTTTGAGCAGGCGCACAAATTTTAGGAGAAAAAGCAATTTGTTTGACTTCTGACCACTCGCTTTGTTGTCCGTTTTCACAAACATAACTTACTTGCCACTCATAAGTTACTCCGTATTCAGTGGATGACGGATACCAATCATAAAAGCGTCGATTGGTACTTAATTGAACCCATTGGGTTGTTCCCAATTTTCGGAACCTCCAAAAAAAATGGTTTGCTGCTTCCATTTTGGAAGTCAAAATGATAAAATCGCTGCGAAAGTTAAGATCAATTCCAATGGAAATTTGATTAGAAGAGATTTGTTTGCATTCTCCCCAGGTAAAAAAACTGTTTCTAGACCAATCGCTCCAATTGCCAGCAGAGCATTCTATACTTACTTCAATTTGGTATACCGTTTCAGCTGTTAGACTATCCAGCTCTATTCTGGGGGTCTTAGTTTGAACGATAGGAGACCATGATCTGCTGTTAAGAGAATAGCGCCAGCGATAATTCAAAGCTTTTAGCCCTAGAATTTCCAATCCGGCACGAAATTTTTCTCGAAAGTAGGTATTCAATTTTGTAGCACTAGGTACCGTGCAAGTTGATGTTTTGAATAAAAAACTTTTGGAAAACAGGCTCCAGTTTCCACCACCGCAACTATTGCGTATTTGAACTTCATATTCTGTATTTTGGACTAAACCCGAAATACTAATCTGAGGCGCATTAGTCGAATCAGGTAAAATCCAGGCACCACCTGTCTTTGCTCGATACCGCCAATTGTATCCTGAGTTTTCACCTGCAAAGCTTAAATGAACACGACCACTTTCGATAGTATCCGCGCGAAAATCATTGTATTGAAGGGGCGGACAAGGATTAAAAATGCCTAACAAATAATCTTCAACCTCTAAAATATTGATGCTCCGTTCACAAGCTTTGCCTAATGTTTTTCTCGACATGATGACTCGCATGCGCGTTAGCCCAAATGTGGCTGTTTTCGGAATGGACAATTTCCAAGAATACAATTTATCAGTAGCACCTTCATCTTTAAAGACATATTCTCCTGGATCATCAAAGTCCTTGTCCCGATTGAAATCTATAAAAATAGTGTAATAAACTCGAGTATAAGGGTCTGGATCATAAAACTCAATGGTTTTAACTGGCTTAATGGAAAAAGGCAATTCACTACCAAGCTGGGCAATAAAGATCTGTTTAAAGTGCAGTCCTAACCCTCCATCATTGCCCGAGAAATATTCAAGATCACCAAGACTAAATTGTTCAATGTAACCATCACTTTTTGTGGCATATGCCAGGCAGTATTGTTCATTGCAACCCTGAGTTTTGATGCTTTGCAAAGCGCTCCAACCCGAAAATTGGTTGTTGAAACAATCTTGTCTGAGTTGGAATTCGTAATCGGTACAAGGTTGCAAACCTGCTAAATGTAAAGTGGCTCCTCTTGTGGTTTGGGTTTCCCAAACGTTGCGGCCTTTGATTCGATACCTAAATTGATAATTAGAATTCAGCTCATGAAAACTCAATTTTACTTGACAAGAAGATGCTCCTGGGATGAGCTGGAAAACATCAGGCACACTACAAGTTGTACCGTTCATTAATGCCTTAGCCTTTGTACTGCACCAAGAATAAGGAAGTAACACATAGAATAATCCCAAAAGTAATATGAGGTATTGAGAATATTTTTTCATCTTTAAGAATTTATTTATTTGTTATGGCAAAAATAAAACTCCCCATTTAAATTGTTGTAAAAATCAATTGCTGATTTTCCCAAAGTCTCTTCTCTTTAACCACCCAAACCCCAAAAATCCCACTAAGCAACAACCACTCAATACCCACCACAAAGTGGAAAATCCCCAGCTATTCGCCACATTCATCCCGATATTGGGCGCAATGATGTGCCCAAAAGACCAGGCGCTGGTATACAAGCCCATGTATTGCCCGCGGTTGCTGGGCGAAGACCGTTCTACCACAATGCTATTGGCAAAAGGTATTTGAAAGATTTCGCCAAAAGTGACGGCAATCAGGCAGAGTAAAGCAGCCAAAAATTGGT
>NZ_JBBAKG010000018.1:16459-29188 GCF_040403615.1 Haliscomenobacter sp.
AAGATTTCGCCAAAAGTGACGGCAATCAGGCAGAGTAAAGCAGCCAAAAATTGGTGCGGCGTCCAGTTCAGCAGCACAAATCCAACTCCAATCAGTGCAGCACCCAGCATCACCAGGCTGATTTTATGGTAGCGCCCTTCCAATCTAAACACCAGCGGCATTTCCACCAACGTAATGATGAGACCGTTGCCGGAGATCAAAAGACCAATCATGTTTTCTTTCCAATGCCATTCTTCGCGCAAAAAGACGGGCACCATGCTGAAAAATTGTAAGAATGCAATGGCGTTGAGTGTAATCAGCACATAAAAGAACAAAAACTGCTTGTCTCGATATGGCGAAAGCACTTTTTCGATTGGAACCTGGATCGTTTCAATGGGTTTTGGAGCTATCTTTTTTTCTGGCAAAAAATGCCGAAACAACAACGCTGCGCCGATACAAGTAATCCCATCCACCCAAAACAACCAACGGTAACCAAAGCCATGTGCCAGGATGCCCCCCAAAGCTGGCCCCATACCAAAACCCAGGTTGATGGCCAAACGCACCAGAGACAAGGATCGAATATAATTTTCGGGCTTGCTGTAGGCCGAAATGGAAGCCATATTGGCCGGACGAAAACTTTCGGCCACCACCCCAACCACAAATACCGTAATACAAAGCCCAACCAAACTATGGATGTGCTCCAAAAAAAAGAAAAGCAAACCCGTGGCAAACAAAGACCAAAACATGACCTTGTAGTAGCCAATGCGGTCGCTGAGTCGGCCTCCCATAATGGAACCAATTACCGCGCCAACCCCAAAAGAAGTCAAGACCAAGGCAGCATGAGGTTTGGAAAAACCCAGCTCCAGGGTGAGGTAAACTGCCAAAAAGGGAAAAACCATCGCTCCAGCCCGGTTGATAAAAGAAACCAGGCCAAGCATCCAGACATCACGGCTAAGGCCAGCAAATGAACTAAGGTAGGCATTGAGTGTACGAGTGAGCATAAGTGGTGCATTGTACTGGCGAATCGATATGCCAGTGGACTGATCTGGAGAATCCCTTCGCCAGTACCCTAAACACCTTGATCCAACTGTATGATTTACAGATAAGTTCCTGTCACAACCTGGATCTCCTTATTTATCCACAAATTAAATCCTGGAATAAACCTAGCCTTCACTTTGATGCTTCGATGTTGTTTTATTGCCCCGAATTCGGTTTGGGACGAGGAATCAAGTACAGAATTTTCTGCCGATTGTCTGCGTAGTGAACTTTTTCGCCATCAAATACTGCATTTTGCTCCAGCATGATGCGTACCTCCTTGTTCCATTCGGGCAAAAAGACTTTGTTGTTGAGCTCGATGGCGTAGGTCGTGTTCGGCAAAACGGGGTAATCTCCGGTGCCAGGTACGCCATTTTGCATGTCCCACATCCCGATGGCGGGGCCAGCTGCGTGGCCATGATAGCCAATTGGGTGAGAATAGATTTGCGGATTCAGCCCCTCCCCTTTTGCTTTGCTGATTGTACTGGCCAGGATATCGTTGCCGCTGCGGCCACTGCGAAACTCTCCGGTAAGGATGTCCATCAAGCGCAAGCCCTTCTGATAGGCGTCGAGCAAATAGCGTGGAGGCTCACTTTCACCTGGCTTGAGTACATAGGCATTCTGTTGGGTATCGGTATTCAACCCCAGGTAAGTGATGCCAAAATCGATGTGGACCAAATCTCCAGGTTGGATGACCGCCGCATCGGGTCTTTGGGCAAAACTGCGGTTTTGTTCATTGCCTTTTGGGTCGGCACGTTGTGCATCACAACTGGGGTGAAACCAGGTCTCTAAGCCCAGAGCGCGTACTTTTTCGCGGTAAAACCAGACTACGTCGTCGGTAGTGGTGATGCCGGGTTGGATGACCACTTCAGAAAGCCCTTCGGCGATGATGTCGTGGGCAATGCGGCAAATTTGCTCGTATACGGTGAGCTCCGCAGGTGTGCGGGTTTCCAACCAGTTTACCGCCAGTTTTTCTCCCGAAATCAGGCGTTTTTCGTACTTATTGGCCAGTGATTCGCGGAGTTTTTGATTGTGGTAAGCGGACAATCCATCTGCGTGTCCAAAATTGACGCTGGTATTCACCGCGATGCGTTGCGGGTCGCGCGCTGCAACGAGTTGTGCCAATCGCTTCCACTGATCCGGTTCTTTTTCAGGATCCCAGGCTTTTTTGAAGACTTCGCCTACATCGTAGCGGGCGCAGGCCAAAAACTCCAGCGGCTGCCCTTTTCCTGGATCAAAAACGAGCAGCATGGTAGTGCGGCGGGCCGACAACCAGGTGGCAGGCAACATGGTGCGCAAAACGGGATCTTCGTTGTATTCCCGGGCGATGATCAGCCACATATCGATGCCTTCCTTGCGCATCAATTCAGGCAGCAAGGTCTGGCAGCGGTCTTTCAGCCAGCGGTCTTTCACTACTGCTTGCTCCCGCAAAGAAAGAATTTTCGGGCTTTGCCCACATAAAGCGTAGCATACGCTTATGGCCATTGCCAGGCTTATCATCAGTTTTTTCATACTTCAACTTTTAACAAACTTAAAAATCTACATCCTAAACATAATCCGTCTTTGGCCGCTCAAAGATTAACTCATAGCTCATCTGCATGGATGAACTCATGCTGGTGAAAATTTGCACCAAACGCCAGCCTTCCTCTGCGTGCTCGGCAATGATTGAGGCATAGTCTTCTTTGGGCAGATTGTTCCAGATGTTGGTGCTCAATTTGACAAATTTATACTCAAACATGGTATGTTGTATTGTTAGGGATAAAAAAATGCATCTCGTTATCACTGCCGTTGTGCCAACATTTAGGATGCATGAGAGGCAGTGGATTATTGGGCGACATCAGGTTTATTTTTTTGTCAGACTGTCAAGGATTTGCTGAATTTCTTGTTCAGTTCTTTTCGCGATTTTCGCAATTTTTGAAACCGTAAGACCTTCTTTTGGCATTTCAAGAATAAATTCTATTTCCTTTTCTTCGTATGCTTTTTTTATGATCTCTTTTGTTTCTATTTCTATCGTATGGTTTCGGCTGGCAATACTCATCAGATGGAGCAAATACTTGTCATATGCAACCCGCTCCTTCTCCGGCAGTTTCATGGCGTCCAATTTTTCGTTGGCCTCTTTCAAACCTTTGGCTGAAAAAGAGGGCTTGATTTCGGCGTTCTTCAAAAAGTAAATCCACTCGTCCAGTCTATCGTTTATCCGATTTCTGAATTTACCAGTTTTGATTACCCAGTATTCTGGATAAATCTCGTGGACGCTATTTTTTTGATATACTTCAATCTGCTTGTCTGAAAGCCCAAGAATATCGCCTTTGTGGATGCCTTTGAAAACGGTCGTGCCATGATAAACGTAATCTTTCCCTTGCCCTAAATCAAAGTAGGCAATGGTGATGGATATAACCTTTTTTACTTGAGCGTAGGCAGAGCCCTCCTTGATGTGTTCGGTGATGGCTTTCGATGCCCCGAAAAGCATCCGATGGAAGTAATCGTATTCCTGTGTATTTTGAACTTCGATGATGACAAGCTCTCCTTTTTCGTTTTCTACGAGGATGTCCACTCGGTTGAACTTGTCATCTTCCGTTTCCTTATTGCTTTCGCTATCGAGTATTTGTTTGATTCGTACTTCATCGCTGAGCAATTCAGAAAGGAAGCCTTCTAAAATATCGAAATTGGCTTTGTGGCGAAGCATTTTTTTCATCGCCCAGTCGAAACGAACCAATTTTTTGGCCATCGCGGTTAATTTTTCAACAAAGATAAGCTGTTGTAGGGGGAAAAAGTGGAAATTTTTTGTGTTGTGATTTGGGTTTCAGTGAACGGTTGGATTTTGGCGATCTGCAATTTTCACCATAACAGATATTTCTTCGTCACCAAGGTTGTTTTTTATTATGGTGCTTCGGTATCAATTTTGTGCTTTATTTCAAGCACTTCCGCTATAGACAGGTCATTAATCTCCGCTACTTCTTCTATTGATAGTTTTTTTCGCAGACCCTTTTCTGCCGCCTGATATTTAGCTTTTTGTTCCCCCTCTTCCTTTGCATCTTCAATGTCCTTTTGTAAAGTTTCATTATGGCTGGCTATGCTGCGTTGCTCTTCCAAGAATTTATTGTATTTGCGGCGTTGGGCTGGTGTTAGTTTGCCCACATTTAGTTTTTTCTTGGCTTTTAAGATTCCCTTCGCCGTGAAACCTTCTTTTATCTCGCCTTTTTTGAAAAAATACACCCATTCGTCGAGCGTATCGTTTATTTCTTCATCGAAATCGGCTGCTTTTATAAGATAGTATTCCGGGTAAAGGTCTTGTGGAAGATTCTTGCCGTACAAATCTTGCTGTTCTTCTGAAAGACTTAACACGTCTTTTTCGTGTATGCCAGTAAATACAGTCTGACCATGATAGATGTAATCAGCCCCCTGACCTGCTTCAAAATATACGACACTTACAGAAATTACTTTTTTAATAGTTGAATAAGGTTGACCCTCCTTGATATTCTCGACCAGTGTTTTCGCCGTGCCATAAAGGATGCGTTGAAGATAATCGTACTCCTTATTGTTCTGAATTTCAACGATAATACGCTCGTCCTTGGTATCCTTTACGAGGACATCTACGCGGTTAAATTTATCGTCTTTTGAACTTTTGTTGGCTTCGCTATCAAGTAACTCAATAATGAGGACATTTTCTTTGAGCAATTCGGACAAGAAGCCTTCTAGCATCTCAAAATTGGATTTATCGCGGAGCATGAACTTCACGAACCAATCAAAGCAAACTAATTTTTTTCTTCTGTCATATCGGCCAAAATTTGTTGCAAAAGTACAGAACAATACAAAATGCCAGGCAAAAATCTGCCTACCCTTATTTGATGAAGAATTGGATATAAGCATTTGTCGGACGGGTTTCACGGCCTACCGTTTCGAAGACATGGTCGGCCTGTTTATTCGTGTTAAAACGATCACCATGCCAGGTTGAAGGATAGGACCTTGAATTACCGTTTAGAGATTTTCTTGATCACTACCTTGAAATCAAAGCGCAGAATTCGGATATCATATCCCCACTGGTTTTGGTGGAGGTCTCCTGTGGTTTTACAGCCACACTTTACACTTCCTCCCCCAGGATGGTTGACAACAACTCCCGCGCAATCTCTACCTCCTCAAATAGATAGCAGCCTACCTATTTATTCAAATGGACGGATATTCAAAAGATTGACCATGCAGTTCTCCATATTGCCAATGGTCAAAACAAAGCTTTGTTTGACTTTTAAACCGTTGGAAAACTCTCCTGGCGTCCAATTAGGCATTTTTGCAATAGCCGCAACCAGCATTTCATCAATTTTTGGATCTTTTGATGGCATGGCAACTTGGATATCCGCAACCTGCCCCTGTTCGGTAATGGTGAATTTAATGGCCGTCAAATCATAACCCGTAAAACTTCCTGCTTCAATATTCACAATGCTATTTTTACGCTTACAGCAATATTGCTACTGCGATCAGCCAATCGAATCAGTTCTTTTTGCGCTTGATTCAAGACATCGTTACTGCCCGAAGCCGTTGTTTTTGTTCCATTTTTATATGCTGAAATTTCCACGGAAATGTATTCTTTGACCCATGATGTGGGGTACCGTTTGTCCAAATCCGTAAGAGTGTTTATTTCAGCCAACTTATTTTCCTGAATCGAAATGAATGGTAGAACTTTGTTTACTTCAAATTTCAGCTCATTCTGAGCAAAACTGTTGAAAGCGCATCCGATCGAGAGAAGCACTACCAGTAAAAACTGATTTTTTTTCATACCTGCATTTTTAAAAAGCATTAGGAATGAGGCAAAGATAAGCTGTTTTAGGGCGTAAAAATGGTAAATTTTTGTGTTGAGGTTGTGTTTCAGGGAACGGTTCGATTTACGCCCGTGCCACCGTGCTTTGGCGTTGAGCGTTGGCTTTCGGTGGCATGGGCGTACATCGAACCGTTCGACGATTTTAAATTTATCGAGTTGGAAAAGCTAGTTAACCACCTTACCGATGCCGGTTTTTATTCAATTTTTAATTTTTGAAATCCCGCCGATTTCTGAAAACGGCAGCACGAACTGAGTTACACCATGCACCATTAAAAAGATCTCGCCGGCTTCGTAGTTGAAAAAGATGCCATCTTTGACCAATCCATAGCTTTTCGGCAGGTCAAACTTGAATTCTTCGTCAAATTTGAGCGGCTCCGAACCGTCCGTCGGCTTGAACAAATCCGGGGAAGCGGCCACGAAATTCTTTTCGGCAAGTGCTTTAAACGCGGCTTTGTCGGAGACCAAATCATCCCAAGTCAGTCGTTTGCCAGTCACGCAGTCAAACGTAGCTACGGCCACCGAAACATGGGGGTGATTACCGCCCATGTAGGCATTACCGTCTATTTGCAGGGTGATGTGCTTGCCGTCGTTAAACAGGATTGTGTCTTTTGATTCGACCCGGTAACCGCCTGTCATTACGCTTTCACTTTCTGTTACATCATGCGTGTGGTTGTCGAAAAAGGCTTTGGTGGCGGTTTCGAGGGTGGCGGTTTTGAACTCTTTATCGGTTGAGTTGTAAGGCAGCAATATGAACACCAAATAGCGTGTTGCCCACTCGGCGACGCTTTTTTTCAATGCCTCGCTGCCCGCTTCAATGGTTGGGTACCTGAGTTTGATTTTGGCACAATTCGTGCTCATTTCGGGGTCGTCGCAGTCTTTGCCTTGCGTTTTTTCCATTTTGGCAGTGCCGATGATTGCGGGTTTTTCTGCCGGGGGTGTTGGGTTCGTGCAAGAATGAAAGCATGCCAGCGTGAAAAAGCCGACTGCCGCAAAAAACAGCGGGGAAAAACGAGAGGCGAACGTGAGGAATTGATTTCCGTTCATTTAACATTGAATTTAGAAGTGATGTAATAAGTTATTGAGCCTTCGGAAGTTTGAAAACTTCCGAAGGCTTGGTTTACGTCATTTTGCTGCGGCAGCAACACAACCAAAGTTGGTCAGAAGCCATTTGCCATTTTCCAATTTTTAACCAATAGTGCGGCGCAAATCACCATTTGAATGATGTGTTTCATATGCAATACTTTGCACATTAACTATTCACAAAAAATCCTAGAAATCAACCATTTGCCGTTCTCTTTGACCAATTCAAACTTTTTGGCCGTATAATCCTCTAAATCCAGAATTGCTGTAACTTTTTCAGTACCTAAACCTTGGACTTCCACCGGCGCCGTTGTCAAAAGCTTGAAATCCTCAATCTCCTGCGAACACAAGAAAAGATTGTAATCATAACCACTAAGCGGTTCTTCATCTGAGTTTTCATTTTTCCAGGTGGTTGCCTCAAGATTCTTGAACTTAGCCCGCTCAGCGTCAATATATAATTGACTGAAGTAGCCACTTTTTGCGATAATTGCAAAATACTTGTCAAATTTTACATTGTCAATCGTTGTGGGTAGGCCACCCTTGACAAATATGATACTCGACATGCCATCCGCACCAGTCTCATACCATTTGTAAAAATTGTGAACAGCATCCGTGATAGCCGCTAGTTCAGCCTGAGGATCACCTGGCGCATTATTTTTAGGTGCTTCTTGACAAGCAGAAAAAGATGCCAATGCAAGGCAAATAACAAATAATTTTCTCATTTTCTATTTATTACACGGTTAAGAAAATTCACATACGCTGGTACAAGTTTGGAGACTTGTACCAGCGGTAACGCGATATTTTTTGGTTGAGGTTGGAAGACTTGGACTAGCGGGAGTATGTACGGAGAGCTTACAAAGCTCTCCGTACAATTTACTTCCTATAAAAAATGGTTATAGACACAATTGATCAATTAAGGCTTTGATTTCTGCAAAGTTTCGGTCTTGTAGAGGACGAACTTCTGCACCTGTTAGAGCATTTAATAGCCAAATAGCGGTGTCTTTATCACCAGCCGTCCATTGTGCAAGCGGTTTGGAAACATAATTTGTATTGCACGCTTTGCAATTAGTCTTTTTTGAAATACCGTATTCTCCTGTTTGTGCGCCAGCAGTGTAACTCAATTTACCAGTAGCAATACTACCTGCCATTTTAATAGTAGTACCTGAGCCGAATGGTCCTTCTATCGTCAAGTTATTAGATGTACCTGACCAGGTGAATACGCCTGTATTAGTCCCGTTTGTTTGCTTGTAGCTTGCTTTACCACCTGCTTCAAAAGTGAGTGTCATTAAAATTGCCGCCATTTTGGTTTCTACAAGATACCATTTAGTGCCAATCAAAGGTACTTCTGGTGCTGCTGCACCGACATTAAAACCAGCTGATGAAAATGCACCACTTGTTGGAACAATTTGGCCATCAGGTGTGCGTATTTGCACATAAAGATAATAAGAGCCGTCTTTGAGCTTTGATGAATTAGCCAACCACTCACGTGCAATATTAAAAATGTCCTTGCCTGTAACGTTGAAATTTTGGCTTGCCCCTTTATTTACAGCTGGTAAATTACCTGGCATATCGCCAATTTTTACAAAATTAGTTAAAGGTTGATTAGTCGTATTTGAAGGAGCCGCATAAAAATCAATAGATACAAAACCCGGTGCTGGGGTTGTATAGTTCGATGAACTAAGATTTTTGATAGAAAAACTAACAGGTGCAAATGCTTGATTTGTAGCAGGTGCCCGTACAGCAGTTAGATTTTCAACCTTCAGAACACTTACTCCAGCATTGCCTACTACAAAACCAATTGGTGCAAAAGCGCCTTTTGCGGGAGCTATCAGACTGTTTGACTGTGACTGGCGTACTTGTACATAAAGGAAGTAAAAGCCGTCTTTGACCTTTGAAGCATTAGCCGACCACTCACGTGCAATATTAGAAACGTCAGTGCCTGCAACAGTAAAATTTAGATTACCGCCTGGATTTAATGTCCCCACTTTCGCGGGCATATCACCTACTTTTATGAAATTGCTCAAATACTGATCAGGTGAATTTGAAGGTGCTACATAAACATCAATAGATACAAAACCATTACCTGGTATGACAATGGGATTTGCTGAAGGATTCTGAATCGAAAATGATACGGAAGTCCATTTTTGATTGGTAGCAGGTGCGTATGTCGCAGACAAACCTTTTGTTACCAATCCATCTGAATTTTGTGCATTTGAATTAAATGCAAACAATACTGCTGCTAAAAGCGAAAGAAGAAAATACTTTCTCATAGGAAAATGATTTTAAAGTGTTTGAAAAATGAATGATTGATTTAGACTTAACCTATTGACGACAAAATACTTAGAGGCATAAACCTCATTGTTTTTTAGTCATCGTTAAGGGTTTTAGTTTTTTTCCACCTGCGGTGTTGGCATAAAAACCTGTACCCGTACTACCCGTTATTTTGCCGTAAAAAGTTTCGATTTTTTTTACGCCATTGACGAATTGTTCCAAAGTGATTGACCAGTTGCCTTTGCCATCTTCCGACCACCTGAAATTCGCCAACTTATTATCGGGCATCAACACATTGCCTTTATTGCCAGTATCGCCAAATATGAAATTGTAGGGTTTGGCAGATATAGCAGGTACGGTCACGTTCCATGTTGTTCCAGATAAAGACTGGGCTTTTATATTTTGTATGGACAATAGGCACAATAAAATGCCGAACATCCATATTTTCTTTTTGCCTGTTTTCATGAAAAAATTGAAATGAAGAATGTCAATGTTCTCTTGTATCATGATTCAAATTTAGAAGAAAAAAAACAGGCTGAAAATTAATGGGACGGTTGACAGAAGAGGTGGGACGGTTGGTAGAACCAGAGGGACGGTTGGTAAAATAAGGTGAACGGTTGGTAGAATCAGATAAGTGGTTGGCAGAGATTGACGGGGAGTAACTCAAGAATAAAACGTTAAATGCTTCAGCACATCGTCTTTAAATCCGCGACTAATGGGGATTTCCGATGCACCAATTGTTAAGAAATTCGCACCAATTTTATCTATACACCGCTTATTCACGATGAAAGAGCGATGCGTTTGGATGAAATATGCTTCGGGCAGCGTCTTTTGGAAATCAGTTAGCGTAGAGCGAATGATTTGGCTGCTCCCTGCAAGGTACAATTCGAGATAGTTTTTGTACGCCTGTATATATTGAATGTCTTTAATCGTAATTTTTTTGAAAACCAGATTGTCTTTCACAAAAATCGTATCGGTAAGTTGCAAAACCGAATGGCGATCGGGTTGGTGCTCGGATGCACGGTGTTCACGTCGTTGTTCATTAAAATTGGTCAGTGCGATTTCAATCGTGGTATAAATATCGGCTTGTGTGAATGGTTTTACCAAATAACCGTAGGGGTGGGTGCCTGCTGCGGTTTTCACCGTTGCGCTGTCACTGAAGGCTGTCAAAAAAACAAAAGGGATTTTGTATTTTTTCTGAATTTGTTCCGCTACCCATATGCCATTTTTATCGCCTTTGATGTTGATGTCGAGCATCGCAAAGTCGGTTTCGCCTTTTTCCAATATTTCTATGGCTTCATCGGCGGACATGGCATCGCCTGATACTTCATACCCGCTCTCTTCTAAATAGTCGCGAAGCAAGTCCAAGGTAACAAACTCATCTTCGACAATGAGAATGCGAACATTCTTGTCCATTATATTCTATTTTTCAATTCAAAAAATGTTGATAATCAAGCAACTTGCTTGATGCAACAAATCGTAAATGTAGTTCCTTCCGTACTTGAGGTAAAATCCAGTTTACCATCCAATTGCCGTACCAAACCCCGTACCAAATTTATACCTAAAGACTTTGTCTTATCGATATCAAAATTTTGGGGCAAGCCCACGCCATTGTCTTGTACATCCAAAACCATTTCATTGGCCATTTGGCGGAAACGGATTTGGATTTCGCCCTTGGTGCGGTCTTTGAATGCATATTTATAACAATTGGTTATCAATTCATTTAAAATCAAACCCAAAGGAATGGCCGTATCAATATCCAACACCGAGTCGTCCACATCTAATTTTAAGGCAATATCTTGAAACTCGCTTTTCTGCGATTTTTCGATGTTTCTGGTGAGCGTTTCCAGGTAAGATTTTATTTGGATGGTGGTTAAATTATCCGATTGATACAAATTTTCATGCACCAAAGCGATGGAAAACACCCGGTCTTGCCCTTCTTTCATCAGTTTGCGGGTTGTTTCATCCCAGGTTTGACGGGATTGTTTGTCGAATAAACCCGATATAACTTGTAGATTGTTTTTTATCCGATGGTGAATTTCTCTCAACATGTTTTCTTTTTCGCCAAGCGATTGTTCAAGCAATGTTTTTTGTTTGGTAATGGTTTGATTGTCTTTTTTGATGCGGCGGAAGACCACAAAGGCGATGGCACCAAAAAGCACTAAGGTAATGAGCGCCAAATTGCGAAGGCGTTCTTGCAAACGGTTTTCTGCTTCTGCCGATTGGATTTGTGAAAGATAACTATCCGCTTTTACCCTGGATTCTATTTGCCAGAGTTTACGTTTATCGTTGCGGCGTTCGAGACTGTCTTGCAGTTCGCCAACCAATTTCATATAGCGAAATGCATTGGTGTAGTCCTTTTTCGCTTCGTAATAATTGACGTAGTTTTGATATAGCTTTAAAGGTTTGAAGTAATTGGCTTCTGTTGATAAAGGAATATACGTTTTGAAAAATTCAACTTTTTTGAGCAAAGGCTCGACTTCATTTAATTTCCCCAATTTCAACTTTATTTTTATTAAAACGTACAAAGCATCAAAGGCAGCAACTACTTTTTCAGGGTTATTGATGTCCTCTTGGGCTTTATATTTGGCATATCCTCTATCCGCATACTTTTCGCCCTTTTCAAAATTGCCCATCTCAAACAGATACAGCGCAATATCTAATGAAGACAAGCCTTGCCAAAAAATGTTGTGCCAAAGGCGATCTGCGTCGTATTGATTCAGGTTTAAATCATATATTTTCTCTGCGTAAGCGATTGCTTTGGGGTAGTTTTTAGCATCGGCATAAATGGATTGAATCAGATTTAAAATCAAAGTGTGGATATGTGGGCTGCTATACAACTTTGGCTTATTCAAATTTTCTGCCTCTAATAAACATTCTAAAGCCTTATCATAATCGCCCAAAGCATAAAAATTACCCCCTATTTGTAGTAAAATTTGGTCAATAGAATAGGGTCTAAAATTGTCAATACCTAAGCGTTTTATTTTTTCAAAACAGTGAATAAAAGCTGAATAGACTTGTTGCTCGCTTAATTTTTTGCTGCCAAAATCGTCGAAGGCTATGTGGTATTGAGCAACGACTGATTCTATGTCTAAACCTCTTTTTGCAGCAGCATTGCTCATGTTTTCAAGGATTTTTGGAAACATTTCGTCATTAAAAACTTTAAACTGCTGCGCAAATCGCATATACTGAAAATGCCAAAAGAAGAGCGTTTTATCGTCTTTTTTAGCTTCAATAACAGGTAAAATAGCCTCATAAGCGGGTTTGTCCATTTTCACAACGTTGCTATCCGCTAAAAAAGCGAAGCGCTGCGCTGTTGTAGTGAGCTTACGGAATGCTTCAACACTCTGGGCTTGTTGTGCAGAAATAACCGATGCTGTAAATAGAAAAATGAGCACTGCAAACTGCTTCATGCGATCGGGCTTTGTTTAAAATAGAATTAAAACATGAGTCATCCCGAATTTGGCTTTTCAAAAATTCGGGATGACTCATGTTTCTTTTTTTATTCACAACTAATCTTAGCAATAAGCCATTTTCCGTTTTCTTTGACC
>NZ_JBBAKG010000018.1:29288-42754 GCF_040403615.1 Haliscomenobacter sp.
CTTTTTTTATTCACAACTAATCTTAGCAATAAGCCATTTTCCGTTTTCTTTGACCAATTCCAATTTGCTGGCGCCTACGGTAATCTTTGCTTGATTTGTGCCGAGTAGATCTACTTTAGGCGTGCCTGTTGTATATTCTTTAGGATCCCAATCTTGTCCACAGTATACCCTGTTGTAGTCATAACCCGATAAAGGGGCTTCATTGCCATTTTCCTTGTCTTTTGCCCAGATCGCTTCGTATTGTTTCAGATATGCCAGGTCATTGTCAATGTAGGCTTGGCTGAGAAAACCGCTTTTCATCATTTCGGCGTGATAGGCAGCCACTTTTTCCGTGTCTAATTTTGAAAATTCGCCTTTTGAGTCAACATACTCAATGCGCTCAATGCCCGCCGGAGGATACCATTTGTAAAAATTCTGTACGACATCGGTGATAGCCGCTTTATCGGTCGGCGCACTATTTTTAGGTGCTTCTTTACAAGCGAAAAGAGATGCCAATGCAAGGCAAAAGCAAATGTTGATGGTTTTTGTAATTTTACTCATGTTGTTGATTTTAGTGTGGTAAAAACTTTTTAAAATTAATAAAGTTTTGTGTTTATTAGAATGAAATTTAGCCACTTGATTATCAGTCAAATTCTCCTTGTTTTGTATTTTTTCAGGTCAGTCTTAGTGCTTTTTTGTATTTATTGTTAGTGCTAAACGAATATAATCAATTAATTGTTTATCAATAAAATAAATATAACATAAAGTCCCCAAGTCACACCCCTTCACCGCTCCACCCGATAAGGCGACACCCCATTTTCCACCACCAAAGGCCGCTTTAACTCATTTTTTCCATCCGACAGTACCATTTGATACATTCCGGCCTGCAAAAACTCCTCGTAATGCACAAAGTACGGGTAATCGCTTTCCTGTTGTTTGAACACCAGATCCCAGCGAAATTGGTTAAGGCCTTTTTGCCCGGCAATGGTTTTGTTCCACAGCGTTTTATTGGCCGCATCGCGTAGTGAAAGGGTCACCGACTTTGCGGTACCCAACCAAAAAGAAATCGGCGTTTTTTCTACCGTCCGGTAATCCGGCTCTCCGCCTGCCGAATTGTACCAGGGACGCTTGGCAGTTGGGATCTCAAAGAAGTGATCCTGATCTGGCGCCAGCTTTCCGGCTGCCCAGGCCTGAAGGGGGCGCAAATTCAGCTTGTACAAGCCCCTGCCGTGGGTGGCTACAATCAGATCCATTGATGCCTCATGAATTTCCAGGTCCGCCACAGCGGCGGCGGGTATATTTTTGCCCAAAAAAGACCAGCTCTTGCCTCGGTCAAACGACACGTATACGCCCCGCAAAGTGCCTACGTACAAGACATTGGGCAAAGTAGGGTCTTCCAAAACCACGTTGATTGGCTCATCGGGCAGGCCTACGGCGATGCTTTCCCAGCTTGCGCCGTCATCTTCCGAAACGTACAAATACCCGTGCAGGTCATCGTAATTGATGCCCGTCATGGCGAGGTAAACCCGCGACGGAGCAAAACGTGAAGGGCAAATGCTGCGGATGTAGTTGTTGGCCAAGCCCTGCGAATGTTCCTCCCAGGAAGCGCCATCGCTTTTGCTCGTCCAAAAAGCACCTCTGTCTGTACCCGCGTACAACAATCCTTTGGTCAGTTTTGACTCCACCAAAGCCCCCGTGGAAAATGACTTTTTCGCCGGGATGGCCGATTTGGCCAGATTCGGACTGATCACTTTCCAGGTATCACCGCGGTCTTTGCTTTTGAAAATGAAATTCCCGCCGTGGTAAAGCGTTTGGCCCTGGTGCGGCGAAATGAAATAAGGAGTGATGTAGTTGAACGTCAAGGTGTCTTTGCTGCCTTTGGGCAATTCCGGCTGAATAGAACGCGTCGTATCTGCCCGACGATCCAGACGCACTGCTGCACCGTGTTGCATGCTGTAGTACACAATGGCATCGTCGGTAGGGTCTACCTGGCTCACACAACCATCGCCACCATCCCAGGGGTCGATCCAGAGGTATTTCCAGGGATCGGGGAAACGAGGATTGATTTCTTTCGCTGGGCCGTATACCGTGGCATCATCCTGGGTGCCACCGTAAATGGTCTCACTTTTTTGGTCAATGGTGATGTCGTAAAATTCTCCGGTCGGAATGTTGTTGTAATGCATCCAGGACAGTCCCTTGTCGTAGCTCAGGTAAAAGCCGCCGTCGTTGCCTACTGCGATGTGTTGCGGGTTTTGGGGGTTGATCCACAGCTCGCTTTGATCCAGGTGCAGGCCTTGCGCCAGACTGGGATTCATGCGGCTGACCTTGCCGCCAATGAACGTGAAAGTTTTGCCGCCGTCGGTGCTGTGGGCCAGTCGTACCCCCAGACAGAATACTTCTTCGTCGTTTTTCGGATTGACGTACACATCCGTAAAGTACCAGCCAATGCCGGGAAAAATTTTGAAAGGCCCTGCGTGGGTTTTGCTCCAGGTAATGCCGCCGTCGGTGGTTTTGTACAGTTCGGCTGCTTCATCGCGGGCGTTGTTCAGGTTGTCAACCAGAGCGTAGGCCTTGGCCGGGTTGGTTTGTGAAACGGCCAACCCGATGCGCCCCACTTTTGGGCCAGAGGGCAAGCCTTTGGTGCAAGGAGTCCAGGTTTTGCCACCGTCGGCACTGCGGTGTACGCCGCTGTTTTTGCCCGTGATGCCAGGGTACACTTCCCACAAGGTTGTGTACATCACCAGGGGATTGGTAGGCGAAATCACGATGTCGTTAGCCCCCGTCATCTCGTCTTTGTAGAGTACTTTTTGCCAGCTTTTGCCGCCGTTGAGGGTACGAAACAAGCCGCGATTCGGATTTTTAGACCACAAATGCCCCAATACGGCCACCAAAACAATGTTGGGGTCTTTGGGGTGAATGGCAATTTCGGCGATGGCCCAGGAGTCTTCTAACCCAATGTGCTGCCAGGTTTTACCCGCATCGGCGGAGCAGTACATGCCGGTGCCAGGCAGGGTAAAGTTGCGCGGCTTTTTGAGGTTTTCTCCAGTGCCGAGATAGATGATGGAAGGATTGGAAGGCGCGAGTTCTACATCGCCGATGCCAAAGGAAGATTGTTCCTCAAAAATCGGATTCCAGCTGATCCCGTGGTTGACCGTTTTCCACAAACTCCCCGAACCAAAGCCCACGTACATGGTGCCAGGATGGGTGGGGTCTACCTGCACCACATCGGCGCGAGCGGAATTGACCATGGGGCCGAGTGGAATCCAGTCTAGAGGATAGCTCGTGCTTGTTTTCATGGCCTGGTACTGCACAAAAGAAGCCTCCAGCGGAGAAGCGGGCTGTTGGGTAAATCCAGTAAGGAAACAACTTGAAAAAATGATCAACAAGAGAAGAACTCGACGCATGGTGTGATTTTCACATGAAAATACAATACTCCTGCGAAACTTCAGGCAAACGGCCTTATATTTGATTACGCTGGATCTTCAAGCCTTTAACCTATACCAATGAATACCAAGTGCCGCATACTGCTTAGTTGCCTCTTTTTGTTGCTCAAAACATTCCCCGCCAAAGCCGACAACTACCCCAAAAACCTGAATATCGATGTGTTGCATTACAAATTTGAGCTCAAGCTGTCGGATGAAAACGATCAGATTTATGGCCGAACCAGCATGCGCATTTTTTTCAAAAAAGATGGACTAGACAATTTGCGCTTTGACCTGGTCAATCAAACGGAAGCACTGCTGGGCAAGGGCATGATCGTTGATTCGGTTTATGAAATGGCTGCCAAGACAAGCTTCACCCATACCAATAACGAATTGTGGATCAAGCTGTCGAAACCCTCCACTGCCAATGCCGAAACCCAACTCATCATTGCTTACCACGGAATTCCCGCCGATGGCCTGCGCATTGGGGCCACCAGGTACGGCGATCGCAGTTTTTTCAACGAAAACTGGCCCAACCGTGCCCGGCATTGGCTGCCCACGATTGATCATCCGTATGAAAAAGCCACAAGTGAATTCCTGGTCAATGCTCCAAACCATTATCAGGTAGTATCCAATGGCCTGTTGATGGAAGAAACCAACCTGGATGCCACAACCAAACTCACCCACTGGAAGCAAAATGTACCGGTTTCTTCCTGGTTGTATGTATTGGGCGTAGCCGAGTTTGCGGTGCAATATGTGGGTTGGTTCGACGGCAAATCCATTCAGACCTGGGTGTACAACAAGGATCACGAAGCAGGTTTTTATGATTTTGCGGAGCCGACCAAACAAGTGATGGGCTTTTTCTCCGATTACGTTGGCCCTTATGTGTATGAGAAAATTGCCAACGTGCAAACCCCCAGCGTAAAAGGCGGCATGGAAACTTCTTCGGCCATCTTTTACGGAGAGGAACTGGTTGATGGCAAACGTAGTACCCGTCTGCGCAATGTAGTCATCCACGAGTTGGCACACCAATGGTTTGGCAATGCGGTCACCGAATCGACCTGGGACGATGCCTGGCTCAGCGAGGGTTTTGCCACCTATTTCACCATGCTGTTCATCGAGCATGCCTATGGTCGCGAAGAATTTGTAAATCAGTTGCTTGCGGCCAGAAAGACCACTTATGCGGCCTTGGCCAAAGATCCTGGCTACAAAATCATCGATGACCGCTCGCCCGAAAAAGCTCCGGTTACCAGTGGTTTGACTTACCAAAAAGGTGCCTGGATTTTGCACATGCTGCGCAAAATGATGGGCGATCAGGCTTTCAATGCGGGCATTCGCGATTATTACCAGCGCTTCATGAATGGCAATGCAACTACCACCGACTTCCGGCTGGCCATGGAAAGGGCTTCGGGGAAAAACCTGCAACCCTTCTTCAACCAATGGCTGTACCAGGGTGGTTACATTGCGATGAAAGGCTCCTGGAAATACGATGCAGCCAGCAAAATGGTCAAAATTTCCTTGCAACAAACCCAACCCAGTAGCTATAATTTCGATTTTTCCATCGAAGTCGGATTGTACAAAACCGGAGACCTGCTCCCCGAAATTAGCGTACATCCGGTATCTTCCCGAACGATTGAACTCTCTATTCCCGCAGCTACCAAACCCGAAAAAGTACAGCTCGATCCGCAAACCGTGCTGCTGGCAAGCTGGGAATTTGAAGAGGCCAAACCTTTAAACCCGACCAAAAAATGATCACACTTATCTGGATTGCCCTGGCCATACTCACCGTAGTATTTAGCGCAGTATTGATCAGCGATGTCAACAAACACAAAGACCAACTCGAAGACAGCAGTTGGCTCAAAACCGGCTTGATCGGCTTTGTAGTGAATTTCTTCGACGTACTGGGCATTGGCGCATTTGCCCCCCAAACGGCTTTGCTGAAATTCACCAAACAAACCGAAGACCGGCTCTTGCCTGGCACCATGAATGTGGCCAACACCATTCCGGTTTTGATTCAAGCTTTGATTTTCATTACGGTCATCAAAGTAGAACCAATTACCCTGGTGTTGATGCTGGCCTCAGCAGCAGCTGGCGCGATTTTGGGGGTTGGGGTGGTAGCCAAACTGCCCGAGAAAACACTTCGTTTGGTGATGGGTTGCGCGCTGCTGGTTACCGCAAGTTTTATGTTGGCCCGCAACATGGAATGGATACAGGGTGGAGGTACCGCCATTGGCTTGCAAGGTGGCAAGTTGATCCTTGCGGTAGTGGCCAATTTTGTACTTGGCGCTTTGATGACGGTGGGCATTGGCCTTTATGCGCCTTGTATGGCACTGGTATTTGCGTTGGGCATGTCACCTCAGGTGGCTTTTCCGATCATGATGGGTTCCTGCGCATTCTTGATGCCTCCTGCTTCCATCCGGTTTATCCGCGAAGGAGCTTACAACCGCAAGGCTGCGGTGGGCATGGCCATACCAAGCATTTTTGCGGTGCTGATTGCTGCTTTTATTGTCAAATCCTTGCCCATGGTGGCCCTGCGTTGGGTCGTTATTGTGGTGATTTTGTATACCGCAGGTGTGATGTTGAGGGCTGGAATGCGCGATAAAGGATTCAACAAAATGGACAATTAGCCATTTCTTTCCAATACGCCCCTTATTGCTCTACGCATTTTGACTTTTCGCTTCTCTGCGAAAGTTATCAGAGATAAAAATTTCAACATTCATTGAGAAATTCCGTTAGAGTTTGAAGTTTATGATTTTTTTTACGGGCTTGTTGCACTTCATTTAGTGCCTCTTTAATGCCTACTAATACCTCTAATTTGCGTTTGATCTCCTCGTATTCTTTTTGGAAAGAGTAGCCAATCGCTCATCGGTATCTGAACAGCGATTTGATTGCCTGAAGCATCGGTGATGTAATTCAAATTGAGCATATAATCAGATGTCATGGTTTTCAAACAAAAAAAGTAGTTATTTCAATGAAAAACAAGTCATTTTTTTGAATAGGCATATTGGATGGAGAAAGTCATGACCTGCACATTGATGCAAGCTCTTTCGCCCAACTAGCAATCAAATGAAAAGTTCGTACCCAAACCTAACATTCCCCATCCTCAAGGATTAAAAAGCTCATCAATGGATTGCTGCAAATCGCGGGTATTCTCTTCCGAGAAGGGTACCGTATAATTTTCATTCCCCATTTCTCCCGGAATAAAAGGCGCTGCATTGAGTCCTGAGCCAGCAGAGGCACTCAACAAATTGGCTACCGTTTGCAATACCGCCGGATCCTGGGTTTCCAGAATTTGATTGATGACCAATAGTTTGAGTGCCTTGAGCTCCATATTTGTGTTTATTTACAATCCCCTTTCAGATCGGCAATCCAGTCTCGAATCAGTTCAACCGCTTCTTGGTGCACCATCACCCGCCCAATTTCGGGCATCATGACTCCTGGATCGGTTTTCTCCATGCGGTACAACAAGATCGAAGATTCGGGATGGCCAGGTACTATACCGTATTGGCGCCCGCCCGAACCTTTGCCCGCAGCCACCGGAGGCTTACATACCCCCCAATGCGTGGGGTCAGCCTGATCAGCTTGCAAATACAGCCCCGAGCTGTGCGCAGGGCCTTGTGGGTGGTGGCAGTGGCCACAATTGACATCCAAATAAGCCCTGGCCCGCGCATCCAAAGAACCACTTTTGGGGTCGTTCCAGGATGCCAGTTTGGCAAACTGTTTGCCGTAATCCCCTGTCGCCAAGTAACCTGCTTTTTGCCAGCGGCTCAGTTGATTTTCGGTTTTTCCGTCCGGATACCGCAGTGCTTTGTTCAAGTTGGCCACTTTGGGGCCAATGGGCTGAATGCTTTCATTGCGATTGTGGCAACTCTTGCATTGCGTTTTATTCGGAACTACGTATTCAATGCGCTGTTTGCGCCCTTTTTCATCCTGCCAGCTCACTGGCTTAAAATCACCCACGATGTTCAAGTCAGCATCGTGTTCTAGCTCATCCCATACGTAGGTGAAAGCCTGCCACTCTCCTTTTATCTTCATCAGAAGCCGGGTTTCAATCAAGTCCCAATTCTTTTCAGGTTGCTTGAAATCAGCAGGATAGTAGAAGTTTTTGATCAACACTGCTTGATCCGGAAATTCCAGACGACCTTCATCGTTTACGCTGGCTTTTTCACCTTTGGGCATCCACACAAAGCGCGATTTATGCGCGTAGTCGGTAAACAATGGCGTGATCAATTCGTAGGGCAGAACGCCAGCGTTGGGTTTCAACTCACTTTGAATGCCTTTGAAAAAAGCGTATGCTGACAGCTTTGGAAAAGGGGCTTTGTTCGCATCAAAACGAACTGGTCCGCTTACCAGTAAGCCTTCTTTAGTAGGCCCTTGATTTTGGCAATTGTTCAACAAGAGCCAACTCAGAAGCAAGATGCTTCCCATCCAGATTTTGTTAGGCTTGATCATGGTTACTTGCACTGGTAAGGTTTGAGGTTGGTCTGAATGTTTTTGAAGTCATTGGCCGCATCCAAGTTAGCAAAACGCAGGCCGTTTTGAGGCTGATCGATGCAGATATTCATCGGGTTTGCACCTTTGGGCTTTTTATCATCGAGGATTCCATCGTACAGGATGTCTTGTGGTCTTCCTCGAAAATAAACGTTGACCATTTTCCCAAAATCTTTGGTCAAATCAGGAATGGTGGCTTTGCGTTCAAAATGGTTGTCGTGCAATTTGATGTCGTAAGTATATGGATCATAGTTTTTGTCGTCCCATTTCAACTGGGTCATGTGGTAACTGGCAATGGCCGCACCCATGGTTTTGTGGCCGATTACCTCATTTTTGTAAACTTCCACGTCTTTTGCCGCCAAAAAAATCAGGCCAGTACCTGGTGCAACAGTCGCTACAATATTGCCTTCTGGCGCAAAGTTGCGGTGGTTGTTGCGCAGGATTTTGTTGTGGTGAATTTTGCAAGACTTGCCATTGCCAGCAGGCAAACCCGGCAAGTCAAACACCAAAATGCCACCGGTATTCTGTTCTGATCGACAATAGCGCACTTCAGCATTGGTGCAGTTTTCGATTTCGATGCCCGCTACATTTTCGTGGGCATAGGAGTTGATAACCAGCACATTGCGCGATTGCCCAACGTAAATTCCTGCATCTGAAGCAAATGAGGCTTCGCATTTGTCGATCAGTACCCCGTCGCAACCAACGGGATAAAGACCATAACCACCGTTGGCCGCTTTGGCTCCGCCGCTCCAGGTGGTTTTCACATTGCGCAGGGTAATGTTTTTGGCATCCTGGATGCGAATGGCGTCACCCTTGGAATCAATTACGGTCAGGTCTTGCACCAGGACAGAATCTGCGGTGATTCTCAATCCTTCTGCCCCTGCTTTTTGACCCAAAAAGGAAAGAATGGTTTTGTCCTTCCCCGCACCTTGAATCGTCACACCCTTGACCCCATCCAAGAGCAATGGACGGTCAAAATAATGCGTTCCCGCAGGGATTTTTATCACGTCCCCAGGTTTGGCATTGATGAGTTGGGTTTGAATGTCTGTATACAATGCGGTATCCGGAGCATGTATTTCGGCTGGTTGGTTACTGCAAGCGGCACAAATTGCAATGAGCAAGGCGATCTGAAAAAATTTCATGTATTTCGTTTTTGACGATGGTTAGAGCAGGTCTTAGGTTTACCAAAGGCGAAAACGAAGATAAAAAAACTCTGGGATTGGAATGCACATGTGAAAAAAAGTCGCGTAGTGCCGACCCAAATATTCCAAATCAATCCAAATACACCCCGGCATAACCATACATGGCCAGAATCCCCCCTACAGGAATGCCTTGCACCCAGGTAGCCAACTCTTTAGGGTCGTTGTTCAACAATTCGGCCCAATCTTTTTTGAAGCGATTCAACCAACTTAAAGGACTGGCATCGGGGCCAAAGCAGCATTTGTACAGCGAGCCAACGTAAGCATAAGTGGAGGCATTTTCTTCGCCCTCAAATCCAACACCCTCGTAAAAACGCATACCCTCTCCATTGGAAGCCAGTACCTGCTGGTAGTAGAGGCCATTTTGCAAACCCCACTCCACAAACAACAAGCGAGCGCTGCTGCCAGGGGAAACCAGCAATGCCAAATAATCTCCAGGCTCGTCCATGGGACTGAGGTAAATGGTGAAACAATTGAATTGAAGAACTGTCAGGTCTTGAAAATTAGCCTCTTGCGCAAAGACCGGAAACTGCGCCTCTGCTTTTTCAATAAAGAGATGCTCAACATTTCCCGGCGCACGTTGCTGGTTTTTGATGCTTTGTAGCTTTAATTTTTCTGCGAGGAAGGAAGGTATTTCAGGAATGCCGCTTAGGCTGACTACGGGCTCAGCAGTACAGGAGCTGATGCAGAATACCAGTATGGCAAAATAGAAAATTGGATTTCGCATGGCGTCTAGCGTTTTGGTTCAGGGCGAAATTAAACGCAAAGCGCCATGCGAAAAACGACAGACCTACCCATCAAGTACCCGGGCAGATAGTCGTAAGGGTTCTTTTAACCTACACTTATATTATTGATTGTCATTAGAATAAAAAATTATTCCTTCTAAACAAAGTACCTGTTCTTCAGAAAATCTAGGGCTTCCCTATGGCATGAAGTATCACCTGACGGGTTTCGTCCTTATTGAAAAATGGAATCAAATGCCCTGCTTTTGGCATCACGTGCATATCCAACATATTGCTGGGGATGTTTTTCTTGCTGAAATCAATGTTAATGGGGGGGGCGAGATCATCTTTCATGCCGTGCAAATGAGTAATGGGTTTTGAAAGAGAATGCCAACCCGGTTGTATTTTGGCCAATTCATCTGCATGCGAAAATTTCTCAGAGCCAGATGTTCTCCAGGCACCTGAAAGCATCCAGCGCGTAGCTTTCCAAATACCGATGTAGGAAAACCAAAATATTTTCTCATGCTCAGGATCATTGACTGGGGCGAGCATAATCACCGATTGGACATGATCGGGGTAGTCCATCTCCGTTTTGGCCACAATGGGGCCACCATAAGAATGTCCTACCAAAATTACTTTACGTCCTGCGTACTGATCAATGATTGTTTTGATGGCTTTGGCTTGATCTGCAATAGAAGTCATGGCTTTTCCATACATGGAATGTCCATACCCCGGACGATCAACCGCCACAACCAATGCCCGATCCAACAGGGCAGAATCAGCGAGATAACCGTAAAAATCGCTACCAGAACCGGGAGCTCCGTGTACGAACATCACCACTGGTGCATCATCTTTTAGCGAAGCACGCTTTGTTTCTACCCAATGCAACTGATTATCCAGGTAAGGAGTAGTACGAATTTTTACCGGAATATTTCGCTTCTTGAAATAGGCAAGCGTTTGCTTGTCTGAGTAACGAAACCCTGATTGCATGTTGTACACGATAAATCCGACTATAAGGATGCCAAGTCCCAATAAAATGCGTCCAAAAAGTTTCATAACGGTGACTTTAGGTGGGTGAAAAGTAACTCAAAGAGAATGCGTTAAAATCGCATTTGGTTTAAATAATGAAAAAATTCCATTGCTTTACTTTTGCATTTTGATGAAATGGGGGTTTTGAAATTCAATGTATATACAACTAATTTTCGACCCTTGGTGTTTTCATCAAAACGACTTGCTCATGCACCGCAAGACATTCATTAAAACCGTATCTGGAATTGCCGCTATGATGACCATGGGATCTTTTCAAAACTTCCGCGATGACTTGGAAGAACAAGACGTAAAAATGCCGCTCTTGTTTTTAGGGCATGGTTCGCCCATGAACGGCATCGAAGACAATATATTCAGCAACCAGTGGAAAAAACTGGCTGCTGACATTCCAGTCCCAAAGGCGGTGCTGGTTGTTTCTGCGCATTGGCTTACCCGAGGCACCCATGTTACGGCGATGCCAAACCCACGCACCATCCACGATTTTGGGGGATTTCCCAAAGCTTTATTTGATGTGCAGTATCCGGCACCTGGCGATCCGATACTGGCTGAAGCGACCAGCAAAATAATCACCAAAACTACCGTTGGTCTCGATCACGAATGGGGCCTCGACCATGGCACCTGGACTGTTATTCGACACATGTATCCTGAGGCCAATATTCCAGTGCTGCAATTGAGCATCGACTATTACAAATCACCGCAATACCACTATGAATTGATCCAGGAATTGGCGGAGCTGCGCAAAAAAGGCGTACTCATTGTGGGCAGTGGCAACATGGTACACAATCTGGGTATGGCCGCCTTTGATCGCATCAAGGAGGAATCTTATGGTTATGATTGGGCTTGGGAAATGAACGATGTGTTCAAAAAGCACATCTCAGAAGGCGATCACCAACCCTTGATTCAATACGAAAGTTTGAACAAATCAGCAAAGTTGGCCATTCCAACTCCAGATCACTATTATCCCTTGTTGTACATTCTTGGGTTGCAGGACAAAAAAAATGACCCCGTTCAGTTTTTCAACGACAAAGCAGTGGGGGGCTCTTTGACGATGACTTCGGTAAAATTGGGGTAATAGTCATGGTTTTTATCCTCAAATTTCTCTATTTTTGGCAGTGCAATAATACTCGTAATGTATGGCAAGAGATATTGTTCATGAAATCATCCGTGAAGTATTGGTTAACGAAGGATGGATCATCACTCAAGATCCGTATGTACTAAAAGATTATGACCCTGATTGGGAGATCGATTTTGGAGCAGAAAAAATTATCGCAGCTGAAAAAGGCCCCGAGAAAATTGCAGTTGAGGCCAAAAGTTATTTAGGTCTTTCATTTGCCTACGAATTTCATCAAATTCTGGGTCAACACCTAAACTATAGATCTGGCCTCAATAGATTGGAACCAGATCGAACACTTTATCTAGCAGTACCAAGAGAGGTATTTGATCTTGAATTTAACCGAATTGGAATTTCCAATTCTATTGAAGATTATCACCTTCGTTATTTCATTTTTAATGAATTGACAAAAACCATCATCCAATGGAAACATTAAGTGATAAGATCAAGATTCGGCAAGAGATCTTAAGCAAATACTTTAAAAATCTAGCCACAGAAAGAAATCAATCTCTTGGCTCAACCAAAGATTATGCTGCTGTTGTTGATTTGGAAGACAATCATTTCATCTTGATTAGGAATGGCTGGACTGAACAAGGATTTAGCTATAAAGTACTGCTGCACCTGGATATTAATCCTAATACCGGAAATATTTGGGTTCAACAAAACAATACTGAAATTCTACCTGATGAAGATCTTTCACCAAAAGGACTCCATCGTTCAGATTTTGTTATTGGGTTTCGTCCAGCATGGATGAGAGGACAAGCCGGATTCGCCGCTGCATGATTGTCAACTATTTTGCAAAAGGCTAGCGAATAATGAAGTAAATCATTTCTGAGTTAGATTCAATAAAACCTCAAGAATGGAAAACACACAAAACCCATCCCATCCTGCCGACGTGCAGTACAATAAAGTTGTTGAAATGGTACACTGTTATGCTGAATCTGTAGGCCTGGATCGGCACACCGTTTACATTCCAGATAAGGAGTACTGGCTGTGGACCAAAGGCACTGCGACCATCCAGACTTTGATCCACAAACTCAACTACGACAACGGTACTCGCCGCGATTTTATCCGCATCCTGTCTCCAGTCATGGAGGTACCGACGACCAATCAACTGATTGGATTTTACCGCCGACTATTGGAGCTGAACGAAGAGAAATTCGGGATCAAATTCACGCTCATTCCCAATACCACCAAAGTTTGGGCTGCTTTTGAACGCGACATTAAAGGGATCGACTTCAATGAACTGTCTACGTTCATCAGCGATTTTGAGCATTGGGCAGATACACTGGATGATCAGTTGAAAGATCAGTTTCCAGATTTAAATTAAAAGATAGAAGTGGACAGCCTAGCGGATATCCACTTCCATTTTGCCTGTACTGAAGAAATATTCGCAGGAAATGCGGCCATCAAACTGCCCCATGCAACTATTGTTTTGTTCGGTTTCTTCGGTCTTTTGGCAGTATGGAAAATCGTAACGAATCTTATCCATGTT